>NZ_JBFAAF010000116.1:0-14599 GCF_040639595.1 Micromonospora sp. NPDC023814 | reverse complement strand
GCCCCAGTTGTACGCCACCCTGGCCGCGCCCGCATGCGCCAGCACCGCCCGCTGCTGACACGGCGTCAGATCCAGAGCAAACCGGTACGCCTGTATCGCCTTCACGACGACGGGTCCTGTGTGGTGGCGGCCTCGACCGCCCGACGCGCCCGATCCGCAGCAGCCCCACGGCCGTAGAGACGCACGCACAACAAGGTCAAGATCTCCGTGACGTCCCGGACCAGGTCGTCGTCGACCTCCGCCGGGTCGACCACCAACAGCCTGCGACCCTGCGCGGCCAGCGCCGCCTCGACGTACTCGGCACCGAAACGGACGAACCTGTCACGGTGCTCCACAACAATGGCCGTGACCGCCGGGTCGCGCAGCAGCGCGAGGAACTTCTTGCGGTGCCCGTCCAGTGCGGATCCGACCTCAGTCACCACCTGCGACACCAGCAGGCTCTGCCCGGTCGCCCACGTGACAACCCGAGCGACCTGCCGGTCAAGGTCAGCACGCTGGTCGGCGGACGAGACCCGGGCGTACACCACCACCCGCTCGACGCCAGCCGAGGCAGCAGGTAACGGCTCGCCCACCATGATGAGTCGACCCAGCCGGTAAGTAGGAACAGGCAGCGTCCCAGCCGCGTACTGCCGCCGCGCGGTCACGTACGCGATGCCCTGAGACGCCGCCCACTCCTTCAAATTCACCCGATCACCATAGCACCCATAACGGCGCTAGAGACCACTCAATCGCCAGCAGTTGTTAACCTCCACCGACGCGGTCATCCGGGTTCCGCCGGCCCGGCGCCTGTCATGCGGGTCGCGGCGGAGGGTCACGGGCCGGCGAGCAGCCTGGCCACGGCCATCTCCTCCCGCTGTTCCTGTGTCTCCGGGCGCAGCCGCCCGCCGCGGGTCAGCATGACCATGCCGTGCAGTAGGGCCCAGCCGAGCTCGGCGAGCGTGTCCGGGTCTCGGCCGGCCGCCAGCGGCGCCGCGGCGGCGCGCAGCTCGGCGAAGGCGGCCCGCGGCGTGCCGGGCGCCGGGTCGCGGCCGAGGGTGAGGTCCGGGGTGTGGGCGAGCATCGCGTCGCACACCTCGGGGTTGGCGTACGCGAAGTCGAGGTAGGCCGTCACCGCCCCCCGGCCAGGCGCCGCCGCCGCTCCCGCCGGTGGCCCGGGCGGCGGCGAGCGCGGCGGCCAGGTGGGCGAAGCCGCGCACCGCCACGGCAGACATGAGCGCGGCCGGGTCGGGAAAGCTTCGGTAGAGAACCTCGATGTCGGTCCCGGTGCGTTCGGCCAGCCGGCGGTGGGTCACCGCCGCCCACCCCTCGGCCTCGGCCAACTGCCGGGCCGCCGCGACGACGCGGGTCGGCTCGGTGGCGTCTGCTCCGTCTGCTGGCGACACCCCAACGACGCTACTGACCGTCACCTGCCGTGACGGGCTCGCGACGGATTGGCGACTCCCGGTCAGCCCGCGCCCCCGACCCGATCCCCTGCGCGGGGCGGACACCCGGCGACGCGGTCCGCCCCCGGCCACCGGTGCCGCGAGCCCGGCCACCCCGGTGACAGGCACCCGGCGGGGCGCCGCCCGGTCAGCGGCGCAGGGTGAGGATCAGGTCGGCGACCAGCGCCGTCCAGCCGGTCTGGTGCCAGGCGCCCAGGCCCGCCCCGTTGTCGCCGTGGAAGTACTCGGGGAAGCAGATCAGGTCCCGCCAGTCCGGGTGGGTCTGGAAGAGCTGGGCGGCGCCGTAGATCGGCCGCCGGCCCCAGCCGTCGCGGGTGAACAGCGAGATCAGCCGTGCGGAGAGGTCGTCGGCGATCTCGTCGAGCGTCCGCTTCACCCCCGAGCGCGTCGGGTACTCCACCTGGAGGTCGTCGCCGAAGAACGCGGCGTAGTCGCGCAGCGCGCTGATCAGCAGGAAGTTCGTCGGCATCCAGATCGGGCCGCGCCAGTTGGAGTTGCCGCCGAACAGGCCGCTGGTCGACTCGGCCGGCTCGTAGCCGACGCTGAACTCCTGCCCGCCGAGGGTCACCGAGAACGGCTTGTCCAGGTGGGCCCGGGACAGCGTCCGCAGGCCGTACTCGGAGAGAAACTCGTCGGGGTCGAGCATCCGGGCCAGCAGCGGGACCATCTGCTCCGGGCCGACCATGGACAGCAGCCGGTGCTGGCGGCCGTCCGGCCCGAGCCGCCGCGCGCCGATCACGTCGGCGTACTCGGGGCGGTTGGTGAGGAACCAACGCAGCCGGGCGCCCAGCTCGGGCAGCCGGTGCAGGGTACGCGCGGTGAGCCGGGTGGTGGCGGCCAGCGGCAGCAGCCCCACCACCGAGCGGACCTTCAGCGGCACCTTCGTGCCGTCGGCGAGCCGCAGCACGTCGTAGAAGAACGCGTCCTCGTCGTCCCACAGGCCCTGCTCGTACGCGGCGGCCGCGATGTAGGCGAAGTGCTCGAAGAACTTGGTGGCGGTGTCGACCCAGGTGCGGTCGTGCTCGGCCAACACGATCGCGATGTCGAGCAGGTTGAGGGCGTACATGGCCATCCAGCCGGTGCCGTCGGACTGCTCCAGCACCCCCGCCACGGGCAGCGCCGCCGAACGGTCGAACGGGCCGACGTTGTCCAGCCCGAGGAAGCCGCCCTCGAAGACGTTGTTGCCGCCGGTGTCCTTGCGGTTGACCCACCAGGTGAAGTTGAGCAGCAGCTTGTGCATCGCCCGGGCCAGGAAGTCGTGGTCCCGGCTGCCGTCGATCTCGAACACCTTGAGCGCCGCCCAGGCGTGCACCGGCGGATTCACGTCGCCGAACGCCCACTCGTACGCCGGGATCTGCCCGTTGGGGTGCAGGTACCACTCGCGGAGCAGGAGCAGCAACTGCTCCTTGGCGAAGCCGGGGTCGACCCGGGCGATGCTGACGCAGTGGAAGGCCAGGTCCCAGGCCGCGTACCAGGGGTACTCCCACGGGTCCGGCATGGAGATCACGTCGAAGCTGCTCATGTGCCACCAGGCGCTGTTGCGCCCGTGCCGGCGTCCGGGCGGCGGCGCGGACCCCGGATCGCCCTCCAGCCAGCGCTTGACGTCGAAGTGGTAGAACTGCTTGCCCCACATCAGCCCGGCGATCGCCTGCCGGGCGACCAGGGCCTCGTCCGGGGTCGCCGCGGCCGGGATCACGCCGGCGAAGAACCGGTTCGCCTCCGCCCGCCGGGCCCAGACCACCGCGTCGAAGCCGTCGCCGAGGTCCGCCGGCGGGGGCGGGGTACCGCCCGGCGGCGGGGCGGTACGGGTCAGCCGCAGCCGGATCCGCCGCTGCGCGCCGGCCGGCACGTCCAGCACGTAGTGCAACGCGCCCTTGGTGCCCTCCCGGGCCGGGTTGACCGTCGCGGCCCCGTCGACGACGTGGTCGTTGATGCCGTCCTTCGGGTAGCGGGACCGGCTGCGCAGCCCCCAGAGCCGCTCGGCGTTGCTGTCGTTGTCGCAGAGCAGCGGCGTGGGCTCGCCGTCTCCCTCCAGCAGCAGCTGGCCGAGCACCCGGTGCTCCCCCACCAGCCGCGACCCCTCCCCGACCAGCCGAGGCACCCGGTCGCAGCCGGGCAGCCCCCACGCCCAGGTGTTGCGGAACCAGAGGGTGGGCAGCACGTGCAGGGTGGCCGCCCGGTCGCCCCGGTTGGCGACCGTGACGACGACGCACATGTCCGTCGGGGTCGCCTTGGCGTAGTCGACGGTCACCGCCCAGTACCGGTCGTCGTCGAAGATGCCGGTGTCGACCAGCTCGTACTCGGTGTCGTCCCGGCCGCGCAGCGCGTTGACCGCGACCAGCTCGTCGTACGGGAAGGCGGCCTGCGGGTAGTGGTACCGCCAGCGCATCCACGAGTGGGTGGGCGTGGAGTCCTCGTACCACCAGTACTCCTTGGCGTCCTCCCCGTGGTTGCCGCCGTCGCCGCCGAGGCCGAACATCCGCTCCTTGAGGATCGGGTCCTTGCCGTTCCACAGGGCGAGGGCGAAGCAGAACGTCTGCCGGTCGTCGCAGACGCCGGCCATCCCGTCCTCGCTCCACCGGTAGGCTCGGGACCGCGCGTGGTCGTGCGGGAAGTAGTCCCAGGCCGTACCGTGCTCGCTGTAGTCCTCCCGTACCGTCCCCCACGCCCGTTCGGACAGATAGGGACCCCATGCGCGCCAGTCCTGCTCCCCGGCGTCGGCCTGAGCCAGCCGGAGTCGTTCGGGGTCGGGCGCGCGGTCGTCGGGGGGCGGCACGTCGGTGATCACTCGCACATCTTCGACGCCGCCGGGGGACTTCACCACACGGGCCATTCTCGTCGTGGTCCGTCGCACGCCGCGGCCGGTGGAGGAAAGTTGATCGACATTCGTTTCGGTCCGCAGGTGTGCGGCGACCTGACCGGCGGGGCGACCCGGGAGTGGCTGGTCACCGACGGCCTCGGCGGGTACGCCATGGGCACAGTGAGCGGGCTGCGCACCCGCCGGTACCACGGCCTGCTGGTGGCGGCCGGTGAGACGGCGGCGTCCCGACGGGTGGGACTGGTCAGCCTGGACCCGGCGGTGGTCCTCCCCTCCGGCGCGCGGGTGCGCCTGGGCGCGCACGAGTGGGCCTCCGGCGACGTCGACCCGCGTGGCTTCGAGCTGCTGGAGCGGTTCGACCTGACCGACGGCCTGCCCCGGTGGCGCTGGCGGGTCGGCGACGTGGTGATCGAGCGCGAGCTGGCGATGACGCACGGCCGCCCGTGCGTGGCGGTGGTGCACCGGCTGGTCTCCGGCGGGCCGGTGCGGCTCGAACTGGCGGCGGTCTGCACCTGGCGGGACGCGCACGGCGAGCGCCGCGCCGACGGCCCGGCCCCGCGGGTGGAGCCGGTGCCCGGCGGGGCGGTGGTGGAGGGCGGGTTCCGGCTCGCCGGGCCGGACTGGACGCCGGAGGGCCAGTGGTGGCACGGCGCGCACCACCGCGAGGAGGCGGCGCGCGGCCTGCACCCCGACGAGGACCTCTGGTACGCCGGTCGCTTCTCCGGGGAGCTGGGCGGGCCGGGCGACACGGTGTCGGTGCTCGCCTGGGCCGGCGACCCGGCGCAGGAGCCCCCGCCGGCGACCGAGGTGGTGGCGGCGGCCCGTGCCCGCAACCGGCGGGTCGTGGCGGCGGCGAAGCCGGCGGACCCGGTCGAGGCGACGCTCGCGCTGGCCGCGGACGCCTTCGTGATCCGCACCGGCGCCGGCCCGGACGTGGTGGCCGGCTACCCGTGGTTCGGCGCCTGGTCGCGGGACACGATGATCTCCTACGAGGGACTGTTCCTCTGCACCAACCGGGCCGACGAGGGCCGCGAGCTGCTGCGGGCGTACGCGGCGACGCTGTCGGAGGGGATGCTCGCCAACACCGCCGACACCGGCCGGGTGGAGTACAACACCGTCGACGCGACGCTGTGGTTCCTGCACGCGGTGAGCCGGCACGTCACCGTCACCGGCGACACCGACCTCGGCGACGAGCTGCTGCCCGCGCTGCGCGGGGTGGTCGACGCGCACCTGACCGGCACCCGGTTCGGCATCGCCGTCGACCCGGCAGACGGGCTGATCACCCAGGGCGGCACCCCGGGCACGGCGCTGACCTGGATGGACGCCCGGGTGTACGGGGTGCCGGTCACGCCGCGCACCGGCAAGCCGGTGGAGGTCAACGCGCTGTGGGTCAACGGGCTGGCCGGCCTCGCCGAGCTGACCGAGCTGGCCGGGCGGAACGCGACCGACCTGCGGCGGCTGCACGAGCGGGCCGTCGCCGCGTTCCGGGACCGCTTCCCCGCCCCGACGGGCTGGCTGCACGACGTGGTGGACGCGCCCGCGCCGGCGTACCCGCTGGGCGGGGCCGCGCACCACGACGACGACCTGCTCCGCCCCAACCAGCTGCTGGCCTGGTCGCTACCGTACGCCCCGCTGGTGCCCGACGAGCCCACGCTGCGCCGGGTCGCCGCCGGGCTGCTCACCCCGCTGGGCCCGCGCAGCCTCTCCCCCGACTCGCCCGAGTTCGTCGGGCGGCACCGGGGCGGGCCGGCCGAGCGGGACGGCGCCTACCACCAGGGCACCGTGTGGCCCTGGCTGCTCGGCCCGTACGCCGACGCCGCCCGGCGGGCCAAGATGCCGGTCGACGACCTTTTCGTAGGCATCGGAGCTCATCTGACCGAACACGGCCTGGGATCGGTGAGCGAGACGGCCGACGGCCTCCCGCCGCACGGCGCGACCGGCTGCCCGTTCCAGGCGTGGTCGGTCGCCGAGGTGCTGCGCGTGCGCCGCACCCGCCGGTAGCGCTTTACACGACCGCAACGGCGGCGTCTCCGCTGGTTAGCCAGCCGCCAGGAGGATGGATGCCGATCCGGTCGCGACACCCGACGGGCACCCTCCGCGGCGCCGGCGCGCGCTCGGAGGCAACTCGAAGGAGGCCGCATGTCACCTGACGCCGACGTGATCGACATCCACCCCGCCCGGCAACAGCGGGTGCTGATGCTCTCCTGGGAGTACCCACCCGTGCTCGTGGGCGGGCTCGGCCGGCACGTGCACGCCCTGTCGGTGGCCCTGGCCGCCGCCGGGCACGAGGTCACCGTCGTCACCCGGCACGCCGACGGCGCGCCCCTCGAGGAGTACGCCGACGGCGTCCGCATCCTGCGCGCCGCCGAGGACCCGGTGACCTTCCCGCTGGCCACCTCCTCCCTGCTCGCCTGGACGATGGCGTTCAACCACACCCTCACCCGGGCCGCCCTGCGGGCCACCGAGGCCGGCTCGTACGACGTGGTCCACGCCCACGACTGGCTCGTCGCGCACACCGCCGTCACGCTCGCCGAGCACCTGGGCCTGCCGCTGGTCAGCACCATCCACGCCACCGAGGCCGGCCGGCACCAGGGCTGGCTGCCGGAGGAGATGAACCGCACCATCCACGGCGTCGAGCACTGGCTGAGCAACGCCTCCGCCCGGGTGATCGCCTGCTCGGGCTACATGCGCGAGCAGGTCACCACGCTCTTCGACCTGCCGGCCGACCGGATCGACGTGGTGCCCAACGGGGTCGACGACCGGGCCTGGCGGGCACGACCCGGGGCGGTCGCCTCGGCCCGCGCCCGGTTCGCCGGGGACGGCCCCCTCGTCGGGTACGCCGGCCGGCTGGTCTACGAGAAGGGCGTGCAGCACCTGGTGCACGCCGTGCCGCACCTGCGCGACCGGCACCCCGGGCTACGGGTGGTGATCGCGGGCGACGGCCCCTACCGCGCCGAGTTGGAGGAGGAGGCCCGCCGGCTCGCGCTCGGGCAGACCGTACGCTTCGCCGGCTTCCTGGACTCGACCCAGCTCCCGGCGCTGCTCGGCGCCACCGACGCGACCGTGGTGCCCAGCCTCTACGAGCCCTTCGGGATGGTGGCCCTGGAGGCGGCGGCGGCCGGCGCGCCCCTCGCGGTGGCCCGCACCGGCGGCCTCGCGGAGATCGTCGAGCCGGGAGTGACCGGCGTGACCTTCCCGCACAGCGACCCGGACGCCCTCGCCGGCGCGGTCGACCGACTCATCGGCGACGAGGTCTTCGCCCGGCGGGTGGCCCGGCGGGCCCGCACCATGGTCGGCCGGCGGTACGGCTGGGCCACCATCGCGGCCCATACCGCCGGCACGTACGCGACCGCCCGCCGCGAGCACGGCCCGGCGCCGGCCCGGCGGGTCGCCGCCCGGCTCGGCGAGCCCCGGCAGAAGATCACCATCCCGGAGGGGAACCTGCTCGCGCTCGACGGTGCCGCCTGCTGAACCGGCCGGCGGCCTGCCAGACGGCGTGCGGCACCACCCCGCGCGGCACGCCGTCCGGTGCCCGACACAACGGCCCCGCCCGCCCGTCGGCACGCGATACTTCCTGGTGGCCCGGCATCGACCGGCACCCCCTCCCCGGCACCACCCTCTGTGGACCGTCCGGGTGATGCCCTGCGCTGCGGCGGCGAACTACAGTGGCGTAGTTTTGGCGCTCAAGATCCCTGGGGAGGGCGAGCCGAGATGATGGGACCGTCCCACGCGCTGTCCGGCGCGGCGGTGTGGCTGACCGGGTCATGGGCGCTGGACCACTTCGCCAACTACCACCAGACCCCGCTGGAGCTCGCCGTCGGCACCGCGGTCTGCGCCGGCGGGGCGCTCTTCCCCGACCTCGACCTGTCCGGCAAGGTGACCCGCAACCAGGGCGGGGCCACCGTCGCCCGCACCTTCGGCGTGTTCTCGCTCTTCATCGCCGAGGTGATGGAGAAGATCTCGCTCGGCGTCTACTACGCGACCAAGCTCAGCAAGGACCCGCGCCGCAACAACGGCCACCGGACGCTGACCCACACCATCCCGTTCACCCTGCTGGTCGGCTGGGGCACCACCACGCTCTGCGCCGCGTACGGCAAGTGGGCGGTGATCGGCATCCTGTTCTTCATGTTCGGGCTGGCCCTGCGCGGGCTGTTCGACAAGTGGGCGGAGCGGGCCGGCTGGGTCATCGTGACCCTCGCGTCGGCCGGGGCGGCCTGGTTCACCTTCGCCAACCTGCCCGGCGGCCGGGGTTACCCGCTGATCGGCACCGCCGTCGGGGTGGGCTGCTTCGTGCACATCCTCGGCGACATGATCACCCGGGCGGGCGTGCCGATCCTGTGGCCGATCCCGATCAAGCGTCGGATGTGGACGCCGATCGGCCTGCCGAACAAGATCGCCCTGCGGGCCGGCAGCAAGACCGAGGTGGTCGTCGTCCGGGCCGTACTGACGGCGATCTCGGTGCTCGCCGCGCTCGGGCTGGTCGCCCCGTCGGTGTTGCAGCGCTTCAACATCGAGGGCTGACCGACCCCGACCTGTCAGGACAGCGCCTCGGCGGCACAGCACACCAGCAACTCCAGCACCGGCCGGCGGCCGGCCATCATCTCCGCCTCGCCACGCGCGTCGTACGTCCCTCTGATCGCGGTCCGGCCGAGCCGGCCGAGCATCATCGGCGCCAGCCAGAAGTACTTGGCCGCCCCGGTGAGCCGGACGGCCCGGACGACCACGGCCGGCGCGACGGCGCCGCGCAGCCCCTCGACGTAGCGGTCGACCACCGTGGCGGCCACCTCGGCGAGCAGGGCGACGTCGACCAGCCCGTCGAGGAAGGTGTCGAGTGCCAGGTTCGCCGCGTCCTCGCCGAGCGGCCCCGGACCGACGCCCGACCAGTCCAGCAGCACCGGACCGCCGTCGCCGAACACCAGGTTCATCGGCCAGCAGTCGTGGTGGCAGAGCGTGCGGGGCAACGCGTCGGTGGCCGCCAGCACCTCGTGCCGCCGCTCCCACAGCGCCCGTAGGGCGTCGCGCAGGGGGCGCGGCCAGGCGGCGACGGCAACCGGGTGCTCCCACGGCACCGGGGCGGCCACCGGCCGGGTGAGCGTGTAGTCGCGCAGCCAGTCACGCGCCAGCCAGCCCGGCGCCCGGCCGCCCGGCAGCAGCTCCCGCGCTGCGGGATCGCCCAGCCAGCGGGCGTGTCCGGCGCCGAGCCGGGCGGCAACCTCGCCAAGGTCGGCGGGCGTGCAGGCGATGCCCGGCCGGCCGGTCGCCTCGGCCAGCCACAGCGCCACCGAGCCGTCCGGCCGGTCGTCGACCGCCAGCGGCGTCGGCGCGGCCAGCCCCGCGTCGGCGTACGCGGCGGTGGCCAGGCCGCTGCGGTACGCCTCGACCTCGCGTCGCCAGTAGTTCCAGTGCCCCGGCTCGTCGCTGCCGGCCCAGTGCGCCGGGCCGGGGCGGCCGGGCGGGGTGACCAGCTTCAGCACGGCCGCTTGTCCGTCCCGGCGGGTGCGCCAGATGCCGCCGGTCACCCCGTTGAGCGTGTTGTGGGTGAGCTGTTCGGCCGGCACGCCGGCGGGGACCAGGTCGGCCGGCGGGCGGTCCGGTAGGCCGGTCACCGTCAGGGCCGGTCGGCGTGGTCGGCTCGGCGGGCCGCCGGCACCGGGCCGTCGGAGCCGCCGGGCGACGGCTGGGCGGGCACGGTGCCGGAGGGATCGGTGCGGCGCCAGCGGGCGAGCAGCCGGGTCGCCGCCGGCGAGCCGTGCACGACGGCAGCGTAGGCCACGACGGGGCAGAGCAGCGCCGCCGCCGTGAGCGGCCAGGCCAGTACCGCGTCGGCGACGGCCGCCTCGGTGACCGCCGCGACGCCGCCGACGTACAGCCCGACGATCACCACGGCGACGGCGCAGGACGCCAGCGTGCGGGCCACCGGCCCGTGGCGGCTCGCGGCGGCGTCGCCGATCACGACGGCCGGCGCCACCGTCAGCGGCACGAGCGCGGTGCCCAGCAGGGCGGCGACCAGCACCCAGAACGGCCCGGCCAGCGGACTGCCCAAGGGGGCGCCCGTGACCAGCGCGTACGCGAACAGCGCCAGGTAGCAGACCACCGCCTCGACGACGAACACCAGCCAGGCGGCCACCGCCCCGGCGACGTGCCGGGCCACCGTGCCGATCATGGAACCTCCCCGTTGCCGGCGGGCTCCCCCGGCCCGCGTCGGCGGGCGCGCCGCGCCGTGCCCGCCGACGCTATCGGAAGGACCGCGCGTCGTGCGTCCCCGCGTCGCGGCCCCTTTCGGGGTACGTCGCCGACGGGCAGGAGCGACGTCCGCCTGGCGTACGGGTGGCTGGCGGTGCGCCGGCCCGCTTCGGGGGGTCGCGTCATCCTGCCGGTTCGAAGACGGCCCGTACGCAGCCGTCGAGCCTGTTCTTGAACAGGTGGTAGCCCTGCGGGGCTTCGCCGAGCGGCATGGTGTGGGTCGCGAGGTGTTCGGTGACGAGTTCGTCGCGGGCCATGCGCTCCAGCAGCATCGGAATGTAGCGCTGTCCGTGCTGCTGGGCGCCGCGCAGGGTGAGGCCCTTGTTCGTCACGGCCCCGAGCGGGAACTTGTCGACCGGGCCGGCGTAGCCGCCGAGAAGGAACACGCTTCCGCCCTTGCGGCAGTGGTGGATCGCCTCGCGGGCGGCGACGGGACGCTCCGATTCGAGGCGCAGCTGCTGCTTGACCTGGTCGAACAGGAACTGCGGGCCGCTGCTGCGGGCCTGCATGCCGACGGCCTCGATGCACACGTCGGGTCCGCGTCCGCCGCTGCGTTCCCGCAGTTCACCGCCGACGTCCTGGGTCTGGTAGTTGAGCGTCTCCACCCCCAGGTGGTCCCGCGCCATCCGTAACCGGTACTCCAGCCGGTCGATCACGACGACGCGCTCCGCGCCGAGCAGGACGGCTGCGCGTGCCGCCAGTTGTCCGACCGCGCCGGCGCCCCAGACGGCGACCACGTCGCCGGCCTTGACGCCACCGAGATCGGCGCCCATCCAACCCGTCGGGGCGGCGTCAGAGGCGAACACGGCCCGCTCGTCGCTGACGCCGTCCGGGACCGTGAAGGCCCCGTGGTCGGCGTAGGGGACGCGGACGTAATCGGCGTGGCTGCCCGCGAAACCGCCCAGGGCGTGCGAGTAGCCGTAGCACCCGCCCGGTGCGAAGCCCCACGCGTTCTCGGTGACGGCCGGGGTGGTGTTGCCGTTGTCGCACAGCGAGAACTGCTGTTGCCGGCAGTACCAGCAGCGCCCGCAGGCGACGAAGGAGCAGACCACCACGCGGTCGCCCACCCTGTGCTCGCGCACCTGCGGGCCGACCTCGACCACCTCGCCGAGGAACTCGTGGCCCAGCACGTCACCCCGCTCCATGAACGGGAGGTAGCCGTCCAGCAGGTGCAGGTCCGATCCGCAGGTGGCCGTCTTCCGTACCTGGACGATCATGTCCTGTTCGTTGCGCAGTTGCGGATCCGGTACCCGCGTCACGGCAGGCTCGTCGGCGCCCTGCCACACCAACGCCTTCACGGTCGCCCCTCCCGGCGCTGGCCGGGCGCAGCCACCGACGCCGGTGGGCGGGGCATCTAGACGCCGACCCGCTGGGGCGGGACCGTCAGCCCGTAGAGCGCCATCAACTCCGGGCTGTCGACCCGGCTGCCGTCGGCGACCGAGTCGCAGGAGATGTCGACGATCTGGTCCTTGTGGGCCAGCAGGTAGGGCCGGGCGCCGACGTCCGCGCTGGCCAGGGTGGCGATGCCGGACCAGTGCCGGCGCCCGAACAGCATCGGGTAGCCGCGCAGCCCGGCGTACGTGGCGCAGACCAGCACGTCGGGGTACGGCAGCGCGGTCACCCGGCGGACGGCGGTGGCGGTGAGGCCGGGCATGTCGACCGGCACGACCACGACCGCCTCGATCCCCTCGTCGTCGAGCGCGGCCAGGCCGGCTCGGATGGACGAGCCGACGCCGGTGCCCCACGCCCGGTTGATCACCACCGTGGCCCGGCTCAGGTCGGCCGTCTCGCGGACCTGGTCGGCCGCCGCGCCCAGCACGACCACGATCTGCTCGCAGCCCGCCTCGGTCATCGTGTCGATCATCTGGTCCACCAGCGGCTTCTCCCCCTGATGCAGCAGGGCCTCCGGGCCACCGATGCGGCGTCCCCCACCCGCGGCGATGATCATTCCTGCGATCCGGTTCAGCTGGGCCCCCTCCACCATGGAGCGGACCGTGCCGCGAGGGCACGGCCCGCTCCGTCGTACGGACATCGGGAGCAACGAGGACAAGGCGAGCCGGGTAGCGGGGCGAAAGGGGAAAATAGTGCAACTGTTACCGATCGGCAACCCCGCCGGACCGCCCGCGCCGGACTGTGCGGCCGGTCAGGACGACGCCCTCGCGGCGGCGACCGCGACCGGCATCGGGTCACGGGGTGGACGCGGGAGCAGAGGGCAAGGTCGCCGTGGGTCTCGGCGAGGAACCCGCCCGCCGTGGCGGAGTAGATCGACTTGACAATCCTCCCCGCCGCGCTGGCACCGTGCGGGCTGCCCGAGCACCCGGACTGCGGAATCCGCGACGTGCTCGACCGCATCGGCGACAAGTGGTCGGTGCTCGCGGTCGTCGAACTCTCCTCCGGCGTCCGGCGGTTCCGGGAGTTGCAGCGGGGCATCCACGGCATCTCCCAACGGATGCTCACCCTGACCCTGCGCCGCCTGGAACGCGACGGCCTGGTGCTGCGCACCGCGTACCCGACCGTCCCGGTGACCGTGACCTACGAGCTGACCGCGCGCGGCCGGAGCCTGACCCACCTCGTCCGGCAGCTGGCCGACTGGTCGCTGGCGCACAAGGACGCGATCGCCGAGTCCCGTCGGGCGTGGGACGCCGCCAACCCCGGATCAGCCGTCTCCTGACCGGGGCCCGTCACGTGGCGTCCGCGTAGCAGTCGACGACGGACAGATCCAGCGGGAAGCGGACCGGGGTGTCGCCGAAGAGCAGGGCGGCGGCCCGCTCGCCGGCGCGGGTGACCGCCTCGGCGACCGCGTCGGCCTGCTCCGCCGGACAGTGCACGATCACCTCGTCGTGCTGGAAGAAGACCAGCTCGGCGCGGGTGCCGGCCAGCTCGCCGCGCAGCGTCGCCAGCAGGGTCGAGGCCCACTCGGCGGCGGTGGCCTGGATGACGAAGTTGCGGGTGAACCGCCCCCGGGACCGGGCCGCCCGGGCGCGCGGCGACTGCGGGTCGCCGCCGCCGTCGGGGTCGGCCTCCTCGCCGTCGCCGAACCCGGCCGTGCCCGGCGGGCAGGTGCGCCCCAGCCAGGAACGCACGAGCCCGCCGGCCTCGCCGGTGCGGGCGGCCGCCTCGACGTAGCCGAAGGCGGTCGGGTAGCTGCGCCGCAGCACCGCCAGCGCCGGCACCGCCGACCCGCCGGTCTGCCCGTACATGGCCCCGAGCAGGGCCACCTTGGCGCGGGCCCGGTCACCGGCGAAGGCGTCCTGGGCGAGGGCGGCGTAGAGGTCGCCGGCGCCGCCGGCCGCGGCGAGCCGGGCGTCGCCCGAGACCGCGGCGAGCACCCTCGGCTCCAACTGGCCCGCGTCGGCGACCACGAACCGCCAGCCCGGGTCGGCGACCACCGCCCGCCGGATCACCTTGGGGATCTGCAACGCGCCCCCGCCCCGGGTGGCCCACCGGCCGGAGACCACCCCGCCCGGGACGTACTCCGGCTGGAACCGCCCGTCGCGCACCCACGCGTCGCGCCAGGCCCAGCCGTGCGCCGTCCAGATCCGGTAGAGCTCCTTGTATTCCAGGACCAGCGGCACCGCCGGGTGGTCCACCCCGCGCAGCACCCAGGCGCGGGTGTTGGGCAGTTCCACGCCGGCCCGGGCGAACGCCCGCAACAGCTCCGCCGGGGAGTCGGCGTGCAGTTGGCGTACGCCGAACGCGTCGGCGATCCGGGCGGCCAGCTCGGCCAGCCGGCGGGGCGGGCCGCCGACCGGGGACGGCTCGCCGAGCAGCTCGGCGAGGATCTCGTCGTGCACCTCGGCCCGCCAGGGCAGCCCGGCCGCACCCATCTCCACGGCGATCAGCGCGCCGGCCGACTCGGCGGCGACCAGCAGCCGGAACCGGCCGGGGTGCTCGGTCGCGGCGATCCGGGCGAGCTGGTCGGCGTACACCCGGGTCAACGCCTCGATGCCCGGGCCCGGCGGGCCGGGCAGGGCGTCGAAGAGCGCGCCCTGGCCGTGGCCAATCTGCTCCACGTCCGTCGATGCCGTGCCCGCCGCGGGCGCCGTCCGCCGGGCCGGCAGGGTCGGGCCACCCGGTGACCAGCGCCTATGCTGGG
>NZ_JBFAAF010000115.1:0-14751 GCF_040639595.1 Micromonospora sp. NPDC023814 | reverse complement strand
GGGGTGTGGCCCGCCGTGCCCGGCTCCGGGCGGTCAGGCTTGATCCCTGCGCCGGGCGCGGCGGGCCACACCCCGTCGGTGGTCGCGGGGCCGTCCGTGCCGGGATGTCCGGTTGGCGTCGAGCTGCCCCGTCTGGGAGACCACGTGTCACCCCAGGCTCGGTGGTCTGCGCCGGCACCATGTGCCCCATCTGTGGGGCAGCTCGACAGGGGCCGGGTAGCACCCCCGATGGGTTCGCTTCTGGTTGACCGGGGGCATCGTGGGCGCGGAATCGTGGCGGGGCCGGGGTCGTTACACCATGCGTACGGCCGAGCAAGGCCGCGCCGCCTCCGGGTGGCGGGGTGTGGGTCCCCGGAATGATGGTGGGCCGCCGGTCGTTACACATGGTCCCGGCCCGTGCAGGGCGACCCCTCGCCCCGCGTGGATGGCCGGTTCTGATCTTCCCGGCGAGACGCCGGATCCCCTGTTCTTTGAGCGCCGGACGGTGCTTGCACCCCTCGCTGACCCCCTTCGGCGTTGTGGTGCCAACCCCCGAATGGAGCATCTGATGAACACGATCATGCGTAAGAGCGTTCTGGGTATTGCTGGTCTGGCTGTTGCTGGTGGTCTGGCCGCTGGTCCGCTGAACCACACCACCACCGCCCCCGAGGCGGCGGGCCCGGTCGCCGCCGTTGCGGTGCAGGCGGACAAGCCGGCTGTGGACAAGGCGAAGCTGATCCCGCATGGTGTGCAGGGTGCGCAGTCGCGGATCGACCTGTCGGACGAGCAGGTCGGTAACGTGAAGGCGATCATTGCGGCGACGAAGAAGGCCGGGATGGACGAGCGGGCCGCGGTGGTGTCGATCGCGACGGCGTTGCAGGAGTCGAAGCTGGAGAACCTGGGTCATCTGGGTGACCGCAACGACCACGACTCGCAGGGTCTGTTCCAGCAGCGCCCGTCGAGCGGTTGGGGCACGGTGGAGCAGATCACCGACCCGGAGTACTCGACGATGGCGTTCCTGAAGGGTCTGAAGCAGGTCGACGGGTGGCAGGACATGCCGCTGACCGAGGCCGCGCAGACGGTGCAGGTGTCGGCGTACCCGGACCACTACGCCCAGTGGGAGCAGCAGGCCGCCGACCTTGTGGCCGAACACTGGAACAACTGACAGTTGCGTGATGCCGCTGGCCGGTACCCCGTTCGGGGTGCCGGCCAGCGGCGTTTCTGGCAGGCCAGCGCACTGACCTGCTCGCCACACTCTCCCTCGGCACACGCCACTGGACGTGTCCGAGTTGCGGCACCCGGCATGACCGGGACGTCAACGTCGCCCAGAACATCGCCGTCGCGGCCGGGCTGGTCGAGACGCAAACGCCTGCGGAGCGGACGTCAGACACGAAGGGCAACCTTCCGTGCGGTCTGCGATGAACCAGGAACCCCAACCCGCAAGGGTGGGAATCCCTCGCCATTAGGCGGGGGAGGATGTCAAGAGAGTTCGTGGCGAGTTCCGTCGGCGACGGCGTGGAGCTTGTCGGGGTTGGCCACGTTGTGGATGGTCGAGATGCGGCCCTGCGGGTCGAAGTCGAAGGTCAGCGTGGCGACCACGCGGTCCGGGCCGCGGAAGACCACGCCCGGGCCGCCGTTGATCCAGGTGAGCTCTGCCCGCATCTGCCCGGGCTCGATGCCCTGGTAGGTCACGGTGCCGAGCGCGGCGAACCAACGGGCCACGGTCTCCAGGCCGACGACCGGCTTGAGGGCCTGGCGGACCTTGCCGCCGCCATCGGTCCACAGCGTCACGTCCGGGCAGAGCAACTCCATGAGGGTGTTGATGTCGCCGCCCGTCGTCGCCGCGAAGAAGCGTTCGGTGACGTCGCGTTGGCGGGCGCGGTCGGCGGTGAAACGGGGTCGGCGGGCCTGGACGTGCTCGCGGGCGCGGTGCGCGGCCTGCCGGACCGCCGTCTCCGAACGTTCCACCGCCTTTGCGATCTCCGCGTAGCTGAAGGCGAAGACCTCCTTCAGCACGAAGACCGCGCGCTCCAGGGGGCTCAGCGTCTCCAGGACCACCAGCAGGGCCATGGAGACCGAGTCGGCCGTGGCGACGCCGTCGGCGGTGTCCGGGCCGGTGAGGATCGGCTCGGGCAGCCATGGCCCGACGTAGGTCTCGCGCTGGTGGCGGGTCGAACGAAGCCGCTCCATCGCCAGGTTGGAGACGATCCGGGTCAGATAGGCCTTGGGGTCGGCGACCTGGGAACGGTCGGCCGCTGACCACTTGAGCCAGGCGTCCTGGACCAGGTCCTCGGCGTCGGCGGCGGTGCCGAGGATGCGGTAGGCGACGGAGAAGAGCAGGGTGCGGTACTGCTGGAAGGCGAGCTGGTCGGGGCTGGCCTGCTGCGGCTGGGTCACTTGGCGCTCCGGATCCGGGTGTAGCGGCCGCCGTGCGGCCAGAACGCGCCCGAGGCGGGCATCTTCTTCATGCGGGCGAAGGTCGGCCACGGCGCGGCGGTGACCGCCTCCTTGTACTTCGCGGCCCGCTTGCCGGTCAGCACGATCCGGCGCGGGCTGTCGTCGGGGTGGGTGAACTGCACGACGGCGTCGTTCCGGCCCAGGCTGACGGGGGTGTGGTAGTAGCCGAAGCGGAAGGGCTTGGGCTCCTTGCCGGCTAGCACCCGCAGGATCGAGAGGGCCGCGTGCACGCCGGTGGGCATGCCGCCCTGGCAGGTCCCGTGCATCACGCCGTAGCCCTGACGGATCGCCGCCGCGTCGCCCACGGCGTAGACGTCCGGGTGGGAGACCGAGCGCAGCGCGCTGTCGGTGACCACGCGGCCGCGCTCGTCGACGGTCAGGCCCGCGGCGGCAGCCAGCGGCGAGACGCGGGTGCCGCTGGTCCACAGCACCGCGGCCGCCGGGATGCTGGAGCCGTCCGCGAGCTCGACGCTGTCCGGCAGCACCTTGGCCACCTCGACGCCGCTGCGTACCCGCACGCCGAGCCGGGCGAGCGCCGCGTCCAGGTAGGCCTTGGCCTTCGGGTGCATGCTCGTGCCCGGCTCCTGCCGGCCCAGCAGCACCACCTGGAGCTCCGGGTGCCGCTCGGCGATCTCCGCGGCGGCCTCGACGCCGGTGAGGCCGCCGCCGCCGACCACGACGGTCCCGCCGTCGAGCCGGGTCAGCCGGTTGGCGAGGAGGGCGGCGTCCTCCGGGCTGTTGAGGGTGTAGGCGTGGTCGTCCACGCCAGGGACGGTGACGGTGTCCGCGATGCTGCCCAGGCCGTAGACCAGGGTGTCGTAGCGCAGGACCCGGTCGTCGTCGATCCGGACGGTCTTCGTCTCGGCGTCGACGGCGGTGACCCAGCCGCGGACGAAGTCGGCGCCGGTGCCGTCCAGCAGTTCCGGGATGTTCATCTCGGCCGTCTCCTGGCCGGTGGCAGTCATGTGCAGTCGGAGCCGTTCGGTGAAGGTGTCGTAGGGGTTGACCAGTGTCACTCGCAGGTTCCCACGCTTCCTGGTGCGGGCCGCGAGCTGGATCGCGGCGGAGAGCCCGGCGTAGCCGGCGCCCAGGACCAGGACCTCGTGCCGCTGCGCTGTTGTCGCGTTCATCGCTCTGCTGTCTCTTTCGTGTCGGTCGTTCCCGCTGTGCGGACGACCACCAGACGCAAGCTGCCGTCCCGTTCGTGACATGGGGGCTGATATGGCCCACGTCACATTGCGAAGAGAAAGCGGGTGCGCGGCATCAGCACTCCGAGCACCGCGACGCGCAGCATTCAATCATGATCGACTGGCTTCGCGCGGGAACCGACGGAACAACAGGAGTCGCGTCCGACCGTCAGCGGCCGCCCTCGGCCAGCTCGGCGAGCATCCCCTCGCAGCTGCGGACCACGACCTGTGCGCCCCGCCGCTGGGTCAGCCGGAGCGAGCTGTCCTCCGCCCGGTTCCGCCAGCTCCACTGCGCGTCGGCGGCGACATCCCAGAGCTGCTGCGTGGTCGCGTCGTGTTCGACGCCGAGTCGGGCGGCCAGCCCGACGCCGTCCCCGCCGACCAGCCGCCGTGCCTCCTCGGCCAACTCGGTGTCGAATCCGAGCCGGGTGTTCCGCAACGCCGCGAGCAGTCGCAGCTCCTGGAACTCGTGCGCGCCGGCGAGGATCTGCTCCAGCATGGTGAGCAGCTCATCGGTGCCCGGTTCGGGTTCGGCTCGCAGCAGCGCCTCCACGGCGACCATCGCCGAGCGTGCCTTGAGCGCGTCCCGCCGGTCGATGAGGAGGCGGTTCACCGACTCGCGCAGCTCGGTCAGGCCGCTGCGGCGGATGAGTTCGGCGGACAGCTTGGCCCGGTTGTCGCAGCCGGTACGGACCAGGGTGGTCGCGAGCCGGACCCCGAAGAGGCCGAGCCGGTCGAGCAGCGCGGCGCGTACCCCGGCGTCCAGCCGTACGGGTAGCTCGCCGCCGGCGAAGCGGTCGGCCGAGAGCAGGTGGGGCTCCAGGGCCTCGCGGGGCACGCGGGCCAACTGCGCGAGCACCGCGAAGTCCGACTCGCTGAGCATCCGGCCGGCCAGGCCGATCAGCCCGCTGCACGCCACCGTGTCCACGCAGAGCGCGTTCACGCGGGGGTCGCGGTACTGCCGCCGGGCGAGTTGGCGGGCGGTGAGCAGGGCGTCGATCTGTCCGCCGCCGGTCTCGTCGGCCCGGGACAGCACCAGGACGACGTTCACCGGGGCCGCCTGGCCGACGGCGCTCTCCCGGCTGGTCTCCAGGACCCTCAGGTCGGTGCCGCGACCGTCCCGGGTCAGGTACAACACCGCGTCGGCGTCGCGCAGCACCCGGTCCATCACCGGCGCCCGGCCGTGCTCGTCCACCCCGGTGATCGCGGGCGTGTCGATGAGGGTCATCTGCCGCAGGGCCCGGGTGGGCCACCGCACCACGATGTCGCGCAGCTCGCCGGCTCGCCAGCCGACGAGGTCCACCCGCATCCCCGTCGCCGACTTGACCATCGCCAGATCCTGCGGCGGGTGACTGGTCGAGTAGGCGATGGCACGTGGCTGCGGCGCGTCCTCGTACCAGGTGAAGACGTCTGTGCCGTCCGCGTCGCCGACGGGCGCGACCTCCTCGCCCATGATGGCGTTCAGCACCGTGGACTTCCCGGAACGCCAGGGGCCGGCGACCGCGATGCGCAGCGGCTGCTCCAACCGCGCCAGTTGGTGGCGGAGACCAGCGGTGGCGCGGGGGTTGTCCCGGTAGAGCTGCAGGGCGCGCTGCAACAGCCCCCACACCGCCTCGTCGAGCCGCAGGCCGACGGTCATGCGGGGGACCCCAGCCCCGCCGGGGCGGTCCGGGCCCCGGTCAACTGCTGGGCCTGGTCGTAGAGCGCGGCCAGCCGGGTCATCTTCAGTCGGATCTCGCGCTGGCGCTGCTCGCGGACGGCCATGTCGGTGTCGGCAGCCTGCTTGGCGGTGCGGAACGACTGGATGATGGCCTCCTGCAACTCCTCGGTCAGCGCGGTGAAGTGGTCTCGGAGCATCCGCTGCACCTGTCGGACGGTGTCCCGGCAGTCCTTGTTCATGCGGACGAAGTAGTCGTCGACGTGGCGCTGGATCGCCGTCTTGACCGTCGACTGGCGGCGGCGGAGCAGCTGTCTGCTCTCGTCGTGGATGCTCTTGCCGCCAAACAGCGCGCCGGCGCCGATCGAGACAGGGTTGATCATCGGCATGCCGGCCAGCGTGAGCGCAAGGCCGAACATCAGCAGGCCCCCGTACGAGCCCTTCATGCCGGTGATCACCTTCTGGCTCGCGGTGAACCGGTCGATGTGCGGCCGTTCGATCTCCGGCAGCCGGTCGCCGAGGTCCTCCGGCACGGTCACCGACCAGGGCGGCAGCACGTCGTAGCCATACCGGGCGAAGTTGGCGGCCACCCGGCGCGCGGCCCAGTCGCAGCGCTGGACCAGCCACTCGTGGTTCGCCTCCGCCGCCTCGGCCAGGCTGCGTTCGAGCCAGTCCTGGAAGGTGTCCCAGGCGACGAGCGGGTCCGCCTTGTCGAACGCCTCGTCGACCATTCGCAGGATCTGGCGGGTCCGGTCGCGCAGGTCGTACTCGATGTCGGAGAGCAGGTCGCCCATCTCGTCACTGAGGGTGTTCTGCCAGCGCGTGGAGCAGCGGCGCAACTCGTCGACCTCCCGCTGGGCCGCGTGCAGCTGGGAGATCGGGCCCGACTGCTGCTGCGCCTCCTGGCTCTCCAGTTCGGCGCGGAGCGGCGCGGCGAGCTGTTCGACCACCGTTCTGGCGGTCAACGCCACCGAGGCGCGCGCCAGCGGATCGGCCTTGCCAGCCAGGTCGCGCCGGAGCCGGGCGATCAGCACCGGGAAGCCCGACTCGGCGTTGAGCTCGCGGTCGTCGGTGACGGCCGCCCGCAGGCGTAACGCCGACGAGACCGGGATCAGCGCCGCCGGTACGCCTGCCTCGGCGAGGTGTCGCCGGTTGCGCTCGGCGACGGCACGCCAGTCCGTCACCAGGTCGGTCTTGGTCTGTATCACCACCACGTTCGGGTGCGACCGGGTGATGTGCAGCAGCATGTTGATCTCGGCGACGGAGAGTTCCCGGGTCGAATCGGAGACCAGCAGCACCGCGTCCGCACGACTCACGGCGGCGATCGGGGCGCCGCCACCGATCGCGGTCGCCTCGTCGCTGCCGGTGGTGTCCACCAGCACCAGTCCGGCGCCGAGCAGCGCGCGCGGCAGTCCGATCTCGACGTGCGCGGGGCCGCCGCCGGGCCGGCGCCCGAGCGTGCCGGCCACCGCGGGCGCGATCCGGTCCACCGGTACCGCAGTTCGTTCGACGGTCCCGGCGTCGACCGGGCCCGCGGCGGGCGGCGTGTGGACCACCGCCGCCGAGGCGACCTCGCCGTGGCGTACGACCGTCGGCAGCACAGTGGTGGGACCGTCCCCGACCGGGCAGACCGGAGCGTTGACGATCGCGTTGACCAACTGGCTCTTACCCTGGTTCGGCTCGCCGACGACCAGGACGCGCAGGGTCGGGTCGAGCAGTTGGGCGCGCTTGTCGCGGACGGCTTGGAGCAGGTCACCTCGCCCGTGTTCGCGGCACGTGCGGGCGATCCCGTCGAGCACGTCCAACCAGATCCCCGCCATCACCGCACCAAGTGTGCGGATTTCGGCTCAAATATCAAGAGGGATGCGGAGAAAGCCGGATCGCCGTCCGCGATCCGGCTTCCTCGCCGTCGTCTGGAAACGATCAGAGCAGACCGTCGCCGAGACCCAGCAGCCCGCCGCCGGAGGAGGCGGAGACCTCGCCGTGGACCTCGGCCTTGCCGCTCACACCGCCGGTGACGTCACCGGTCACGCCGCCGACGGCGCCGGTGACGCCGCCGAGGACGCCGTCCACCTGGCCCGTCACGCCGCCCACAGTCGACGGCACGTCGACCGGCGGGACCAGGCCGGTGCCGCCGTCGCCCAGACCGAGCCCGCCCAGCGCGTCGTCGCCACCCAGCGAGCCGGCGATCCCGCCGACCTGGCCCTCGGCGCCGGACAGCGCGCCCCCGAGCAGGCCGTCCGGAGTGCCGAGCAGGCCGTGGTCGGTGGCGTCGAGCACGGTGCCCGGGTTGCCGACCGTGCCGGCCAGATCCCCGACCACCGGGTCGGCCGTGGTGTCCACCGCGCCGACCACGTCGGCGTCGAGGGTGTGCGCCAGGTCGTGCACCCCGACGAGGTTGGTGTCGAGACCGTTCTGCCCGACACCCAGGCTGATCCCGGGCAGCACGGTGGCCGTGACGCCGACGGCCGCCGGGTCGACGGTGATGGCGCCGAGCACACCGGCCTTGACGTCCAGGCCGCTGTAGCCGCCGATGCTGAGCTCCGGCGTCGCCGTCTGCAGCTGACTGACGGCGCCGGTGACGTCTGCCGCGAGCGGGTCGGCTCCGAGCTGACCGGTCACCGGAGCCACCGGGGCGAGCCCCTGGGTCGGGGCGTAGTCGACCACCAGCGGGACGACGTCCTGCACGTCGGCGGGGGTGATGTCGGTGAGGCCTGCGGCCTGCAGCGCGCCCTCCGGGTCGAGGTCGAACGCCGCCTTGGCGTCGGCGTCGGTGAGCAGATTGAGCACGAAGTCGTGCAGGGTCATGTGCGGGATCTCCTCGATGTGCGTTGGCGACCGTTGATCGTCGACAGTGACGCTATTGCCGGTGACCGGCTCCGGTCATCGGGGACGAGCCCCCGACCCGCCCCGCCGGACTAGGGCACGCGTCCCCTCGTACGTTAGGGGGAATGGGGGTCCCGACCCGGCCTGATTTAGGGTCCTGATGCCGGAGTGATCTCTGGTACGAACGTAGGAGCCCACGGGGTTTGCCGGGGGTGGTCGCCGCGCGGTGTGGACGCCGTCGCCCCGACCGGCCGACTCGCGGTGAGGGAAGAAAGCGCATGCCGTACGTCCTGGGGATAGACATCGGAAGCACCAACACCGTGGCCACCGTTGCCCGGCGACAGGGCGCGACCTGGAGCCGCCCCGAGGGGGTCCTGCTGGACGCGGGGTTGGTGATCGTGCCGTCGGTGCTGCACCTCGCCCTCGACGGCAGGCTCACGGTCGGCGAGCCCGGCACCGACGACGGGGCCCGGACGGCCCGGGGCTTCGTGCGGCGGGTCGGCGACGACGTGCCCCTGATGCTCGCCGGCGAGGCGTGTCCACCGCAGACGCTGACCGCGGTGCTGACGTCGTGGGTGGTCGAACGCGTGCGCGACCGCGAGGGTGAGCCCGCCCAGGCCGTCGTGCTCAGCCACCCGGCGGGCTGGGGCCGGCATCGGCGCGAGCTGTTGCACGCCGCCCTGCGGGAGTTCGGCCTGGGCCACGTGACGCTGCTTCCGCGTACTGTCACGGTGGCCGAGAGCCACGCGGCACGGGGCTTCCCGGGCAGCGCCGCCGTCGTCTACGCGCTGGGCGGCAACACCTTCGAGGCGGCTCTCGTCCGCCGCACCCCACGCGGCACGTACGAGACCTTCGGCTTCCCGCAGGGACTCGAGTGGATCGGCGGTGCCGACTTCGACGAGGTGCTCGCCGAGCACGTGCGGACCGCACTCGCCCGTGACCTCGGCGGCACCGCACCCCGGCAGGCGTACGACCCGCTGCGCGGGCTGCTGCCCGGGTGCGAGCGGGCCAAGCGTGAGCTGACCGTCGGCACGCAGACCGACGTGCTCCTGACACTGCCGAGCGGGCCGGCCCGCGTGCCGGTGAGCCGGGTGCAGTTCGAAGACATGATCCGCCCGGCGGTGCAGGCGACGATCGACCTGCTGCTGCGGACCGTACACTCCGGTGGGCTGGCGCCGACGCAGCTCGACGGCGTCCTGCTCGCCGGCGGGTCCACCCGGATCCCGCTGGTCGCCGAGCTGCTCGCCGCGGCCCTCCCGATACCGGTCGAGGTGGAGCCCGATCCGCAGCTGACCGCCGCGACGGGCGCGGCCCTCGCCGCCTGTCAGATGGTGTCGCCGCGCCCCCGGCGCGAGGGGCGGGACGACGGCCCGGCCCCCGATGGCACCGCCGGCCGCGTCGGCGCGCCGGCCGTCGCGCCGCAGCACCGACCTGGTCACCAGAGCGGGGTCGCAAGCGAACCACCACCGCGCCCCCCGGTCCGGTTCGCCCCTCTGGAACTGCCGAAGGCGTCCCGCCTGGCGCTGGCCCGACGGCGGGGCGGCAGAGGATGACCAGCATGACCATGAGCGGCGTCGCCGGGCACCGGCTGGTGCTGGACCGGCGACCGCAGGGCCTGCTCGACGCGGTGGCGGCGGCTCCGGCGTCGCCGCTGGTGCTCGGCGTGACGGGCCCCGGCGGCCACGGCCGCAGCGCCTACCTCCAGGAGCTGGCCGCGGTCTACCGGCAGGCCGGGTGCACCGTGCTGGAGAGCGCGCCCAACCAGCCCGACGCGGTCGACCCGGACACGGTTCTCCTCGTCGACGACGCGCAGCTGCTGGACGACGCCCGGCTTCGGGCGCTGCGCCACCTGGTGACCGCCCGCCGGCACCGCCTGGCCGTCGGCTACCGACCGTGGCCCCGGCCGGCGGCGCTGGTCGAGCTGGCCGCCGCGCTGCGGCGGGACGGGCACCTGGTCCTGCTCACCCCGTTCACCAGGGAGCAGACCGCCGCCTACCTCGCCCGCGCGCCGGAGCTCGGCCGACAGCCCGACCTGGTCGACTTCGTGCACGGGCAGACCGGCGGCGTGCCCCGCTACGTCGAGCGGCTGGTCCGCGGGCTGCGCGGTCAGGAGGGGCCACCAGGCGTTCCCGCGGAGCCGTCCCGGCAGGTCATCCTCGAGTTCGGGCCGGATCTGGAGGACCTGGCTCCCGACGTCCGACGGCTGCTGCTCGCCGTCGCGGCCGGCGTACCGCTGCCGGTGGACCTGCTCGGCGCGCTGCTCGACCGGGAGCCGGTCGAGGTGGACGAGCTGATCGGCGCGACCCGGGCGGCCGGGCTGCTCGGCGCGGACGGCCGGCTCGCGCCGATCGTACGGCGGGCGGTGACCACGCTGAGCCCGGTCACCGAGCGCGCCGCGGTCTGGCTCCGGCTCACCCAACTGCAGCTGGCCCGGGGTGGGCCGGTCCTCCCGCTGGTCCGCTCGCTGCTCGCCGCCGGAGTGGCCGGCGAGTGCCCGGCACCGACGCTCGAGGCCGCCGCCGAGGAGGCGCTGGCCGGCGAGCCCGCGGTCGCGGCGGAACTCTTCGCCGCGGCCACGGCCGCCGGGCGGCCCGCCGCCGTCCGGCAGGCCGTCGCCGCAGCGCTCGCCGGTGACCTCGACCTCGCCCTGCGGCTGGCGGACCGGCTGCTCGCCGCGGCCCCCGTAGCCGAGCAGGTGGAGGCGGCGGTGGTCGCCGCGACGGCGCTCGCACACCGTGGCCAGGGCGTTCGCAGCGTGGAACTGTACCGGTGGGCGGGCGGCGCCACCGCGGAGGCGTTCGCCGCCCTCGGCGCACTCGCCGTCGGCCAACAGGTCGACCGAGCGGACCCGCCGCCGGACGACCGTGCCGGTGGACCGCCCACCCTGCACCACAGCGCCGCCCGGCTGATGGCCGACGGAATTCGGGACAGCCTCGCCGGACCACCCACCACCGCGCTGTCCACCCTCGTGCAGGCGGCGGCGCTGCTGGAGCCGGCAGGCCGGGCGGTGCTCCTGCCGGACAGCCCGGCCGCGCTCGCGGCGTTGACGGCGATGCACTGCGGCGAACTGGACATCGCCGAGGGCGTGCTCGACCGGGCAGTGACCAGCGGCACCGGCGGTCCGCTGTTTGCCCGGCGGCACCGGTTGCTGCAGGCCTGGATCGCGATGGTCCGAGGACGGACCGGCCTCGCCGCCGACCACCTCGCCACGGTGACCGCCGGCGGCCGGCCGCTCGAATCGCGCGACCTGCTCCTCGCCAGGGCGATGGAGATGGGGATCGCCCGGCGCAACAGCGACCTCGGCGCGCTCCAGCGTGGCTGGGGCGCCGCCCTGGAGGCGCTGGTCCGCCACCCGGTCGACCTGTTCACGCTGCTGCCGCTCGGCGAGTTGGCCATCGCCGGGGCCCGCCTGGGCCACCTGAGCCGGCTGGAGCCGTACCTGCGCCAGGCGCGGCAGTTGCTGGCCCGGCTCGGCGACCCGCCGCTGTGGACCGTGCCCCTGCACTGGAGCGGCCTGCACGCGGCGATCCTCGCCGAGCGACCGACGACGGCCGACGACCACGTGGCCGCCCTGCTCGGCGTGGCGGACCACAACCGGTACGCCACGGTGGTCGCCGCAGCCGCCGCCTGCTGGGTGGAGGTGTTGCGCGGGACGGTCGACCCGGCCCGGGTGGAGGCCGCCGCCCGGGGGCTGCACGACGCCGGGCTGTGCTGGGACGGCGCTCGGCTCGCCGGCCAGGCCGCCATCCGCACCTCGGACCGACGGGCGATGACCACCCTGCTGGACTGCGCCCGGATGCTGCAGGGACGCCCGGCCGGGACCAAGGGCGGGCCGCGCCCTCCGGGCGGTACCGCCGACGCCGTCGCGAGTCCCGCACGGCACCGCCTCAGCGAGCGGGAGTGGGAGGTGGCCGAGCTGGTGCTCGCCGGATCGACCTACCGCGAGATCGGTGACCGGCTGTTCATCTCGGCGAAGACGGTGGAGCACCACGTGGCGCGGATGCGGTCCCGGCTCAACTGCGCCAACCGGGCCGAGCTGCTGTCCCTGCTGCGGACGATCCTCGCCGACCGGTCGGACGGCGCGGCTCGGCAACCCTGGCCGGAACGGACGCCGTCGAGGTCCCGGTCACGAGAGCAAGGAGACGACAGATGACGCCTTCCGTGGTCAGCGTCGACAGCCTGAGCGGCGCGTTGAACGACCTGGTCGACCGGGTGCCGGGGGCCGAGTTCGCGGTGGTGCTGTCCCCGGACGGGCTGCCGCTCGGCGCCTCCCGGGGGGTCGACGAAGAACTCGCCGGGCGACTGTCCGGTGTGGTCGGGGGACTGGAGGCCTTCGGCCTGGCCGCGGCCCGGGTGTGCGTCGGTGGGGCGCTGCGTCAGGTCGTCGTGCAGATGTCGCGGGCGTTCCTGTTCACCGCCACCACCCGGAACGGGGCGATCCTCACCGTCCTGATCGGCGGTGACGCGGAGGTCGGCGACATGGCGTACGAGGTGGCGCTCTTCGTAGGGCAGGCCGAACGGCACCTGCCGGTGCGCCTCGAAGCGGCCTCGACGGTGCGGGGCGGGGACACCGGTCCGGACTCCGGCCCGGCCCCCACCTGGCCGGGCCCGTCGGTGGCCCGCCGCTGACCGCCCGCACGAGCACATCGACCAGCGGGACCAGCCGGCGTCGAGCCCGGTGACGCCGGTCAGATCAGGCCGTGCGCCAGCATCGCCTCCGCCACCCGGCGGAACCCGTCGATGTTCGCCCCGGCCACGTAGTCGCCGGGCAGGCCGTACTCGTCGGCGGTGGCCCAGCAGCGGTCGTGGATGTCCCGCATGATCCCCCGCAACCGCTGCTCCGACTCGGCGAAGGTCCACGAGTCCCGGCTGGCGTTCTGCTGCATCTCCAGCGCGCTCACCGCCACCCCGCCGGCGTTGGCCGCCTTGCCCGGCGCGAACCGCACCCCGGCCCGGCCCAGGATCCGCACCGCCTCCGGCGTGGTGGGCATGTTCGCACCCTCCACCACCGCGACGCAGCCGCCGGCCACGAGCGCCGCGGCCTCCGCGCCGCCGATCTCGTTCTGCGTCGCGCACGGCAGCGCCAGCTGGCAGGGCACCTCCCAGACGGTACGACCGGAGACCGCCACCGCGTGCGGCACGTGCCGCGCGTAGTCGTCCAGCCGGGCCCGGCGCTGTTCCTTCAACTCCCGCAGCAGTTGCAGGTCGATGCCCTTCTCGTCGAGCACGTAGCCGGACGAGTCCGAGCAGGCGACGACCTTCCCGCCGAGCTGGTGCACCTTCTCGATCGCGTAGATCGCCACGTTGCCGGAGCCGGACACCACCACCCGCTTGCCCTCCAGGCCGTCCCCGGCCTGCCGCAGCATCTCCTCGGCGAAGAACACCGCCCCGTAGCCGGTCGCCTCCCGGCGCACCTGCGCGCCCCCGTACGCCAGGCCCTTGCCGGTGAGCACGCCCGACTCGTACCGATTAGTGATCCGCTTGTACTGGCCGAACAGGTAGCCGATCTCCCGGCCGCCCACGCCGATGTCCCCGGCCGGCACGTCGGTCTCCGCGCCGATGTGCCGGTACAGCTCGGTCATGAAACTCTGGCAGAACCGCATCACCTCGCGGTCCGAGCGCCCCTTCGGGTCGAAGTCCGCACCGCCCTTGCCGCCGCCGATCGGCATCCCGGTCAGCGCGTTCTTGAAGATCTGCTCGAAGCCGAGGAACTTCACGATCCCGAGGTACACCGACGGGTGGAAACGCAGCCCGCCCTTGAACGGGCCGAGCGCGCTGTTGAACTCCACCCGGAAACCCCGGTTCACCTGGACCCGGCCCTGGTCGTCCTCCCACGGCACCCGGAAGATGACCTGCCGCTCCGGCTCGCAGATCCGCTCGATGATCCTCGCCTCGGTGTACTCGGGGTGCCGGGCCAGGGCAGGGCCGATGCTCTCCAGCACCTCGCGCACCGCCTGGTGGAACTCCGGCTCTCCCGGATTGCGGGCGACCACGCTGGCGAACACCGTTTCCACGGACTCTGGCATACCGACACGTCCCTTCACTACTTGCTGGTAGCCACGTTGCTACCACCCGGCGTCCGCGTACCCGCCAACCGTCCCGGGATACGGACCGTGACCTTCGTCCGGTTCACTATTCGCCGTGGACGACTCGATCTGGGCCGCGGTCCGGGCCTCGCGCGGCTGGCTGGACGCCGCCAACGGCACGGGACAGGCCGAAATGACCTGCCGGATCCTCAAGCTCACCGAGGAGGCGGGGGAGGCGGCGGGCGCCTGGATCGGTCTGCTCGGCCAGAATCCACGCAAGGGTGTCACCCACACGCGGGACGACGTGGCGGCGGAACTGGCGGACGTGGCGTTCACCGCGCTGGTCGCCATCGAGAGCCTCGGACTGGACGCGGCAACGGTGCTCGGCTCGTGTGCGGCCAAGGTCCGGGGCCGGGTGGGCTCCCTTCCTGGTTGAGGTTCTGGTCCTCGTCTCTTCTGTGCGTGTGCTTGCCTTGCGTCGCTGTGCGTTCGTGGTGGGGGTGTGGCCCGCCGTGCCCGGCTCCGGGCGGTCAGGCTTGATCCCTGCCGAACTGTTCGTGTTCGATCCGCAGACCCGGCAGGTGGTCGAGCGCGTGGTTCCCGCGCCCGGCGGCTCGGC
>NZ_JBFAAF010000114.1:0-15145 GCF_040639595.1 Micromonospora sp. NPDC023814 | reverse complement strand
GGCGTGAGCTACGCGAAGGTGCTCTGCGTGGGCCTGGTCGGCGTCACCGGGCACCTGGTGGAGGTCGAGGCCGACCTGGCGGCCGGTCTGCCGGCTTCCCCATCCCACCCCCTCCCCGGCCCCGGCCCCGGCCCCGGCCCCGGCGATCTTGCACTTTGTGCCCCGGCAAAGGGGGCGACCTGCACATATCGAGGGCCGAAAGTGCAAGATCGCCGCGGCGAGGGGGCGCGGGTGTGTAGCGGGGCAGGGTGGGGTTGGGGGGTGGGTTGGGTTGGGTTGGGGGTGGGTCAGGCGCCGGAGGTGACGCGGTAGGCGTCGAAGACGCCGTCGACCTTGCGGACCGCGGCCAGCAGGTGGCCCAGGTGCTTCGGGTCGGCCATCTCGAAACTGAACCGGCTCACCGCCACCCGGTCACGGGTGGTGGTGACCGTCGCGGAGAGGATGTTCACCCGCTCCTCGGAGAGCACCCGGGTCACGTCGGCGAGCAGCTTGTGCCGGTCCAGCGCCTCGACCTGGATGGCGACCAGGAACGTCGACGCCGAGGTGAGCTTCCAGCTCACCTCGACCACCCGCTCGTTCTGCGCCCGCAGGTCCTCGGCGTTGGCGCAGTCGTCGCGGTGCACGCTCACCCCGCCGGAGCGGGTCACGAAGCCGAAGACCGAGTCCGGCGGGACGGGGGTGCAGCAGCGCGCCAGCTTGATCCACACGTCACTGACCCCGCGGACCACGACGCCCGGATCCGCGCTGCTCTGCCGGCTGCGCGGCGGCCGGGTGGCGACGGCGGTCTCGGCGATGTCCTCCGCCGCGCCCTCCTCGCCGCCGTACGCGGCCATCAGCTTCTGCACCACCGACTGAGCGGAGACCTGGCTGTCGCCGACTGCGGCGTAGAGGGAGGCCACGTCGGCCAGGTGCAGGTCCCGGGCGATCGACATCAGCGCGTCCGAGGTGAGCATCCGCTGCAACGGCATGCCCTGCTTGCGCATCGCCTTGACGATCGCGTCCTTGCCGGCCTCGATCGCCTCCTCGCGCCGCTCCTTGTTGAAGTACTGGCGGATCTTGGTGCGGGCGCGCGGGCTCTTGACGAAGCCCAGCCAGTCCTGTGTCGGCCCGGCCGTGTCGGACTTCGACGTGAAGATCTCGATCACGTCGCCGTTGGACAGCGTCGACTCCAACGGCACCAGCTTGCCGTTGACCCGCGCCCCGATGCACTTGTGCCCGACCTCGGTGTGCACCGCGTACGCGAAGTCCACCGGCGTCGACCCGGTCGGCAGCGGGATGACGTCACCCTTCGGGGTGAAGACGTACACCTCCTGGCTGGACAGGTCGAAGCGCAGCGCGTCGAGGAACTCGCTCGGGTCCGCCGCCTCCCGCTGCCAGTCCAGCAGCTGGCGCAGCCAGGTCATCTCGTCGATGTGCGCCGGCGGGCCGACGATCTGGGTGCCCTTGTGCTCCTTGTACTTCCAGTGCGCGGCGATGCCGAACTCGGCGGTGCGGTGCATCGCGTACGTGCGGATCTGCATCTCCACCGGCTTGCCGGTGGGCCCGATGACCGTCGTGTGCAACGACTGGTACATGTTGAACTTGGGCATCGCGATGTAGTCCTTGAACCGGCCCGGGACCGGCTGCCAGTTGGCGTGGATCACGCCCAGCGCCGCGTAGCAGTCCCGCACCGTGTCGACCAGGATCCGCACCCCGACCAGGTCGTAGATGTCGTTGAAGTCGCGGCCCCGCACGATCATCTTCTGGTAGATCGAGTAGAGGTGCTTCGGCCGCCCGGTGGTCTCCGCCTTGATCTTGGCGGCCTTCAGGTCGGTCTGCACCTTCTGGGTCACCTGGCGCAGCAGCGCCTCGCGCTGCGGCTGGTGCTCCCCGATCAGCCGGTTGATCTCCTCGTAGCGCTTCGGGAAGAGCGTCCCGAAGGCGAGGTCCTCCAACTCCCACTTGATCGTGTTCATACCCAGCCGGTGGGCCAGCGGGGCCAGGATCTCCAGCGTCTCCTTCGCCTTCTGCTCCTGCTTCGGACGGGGCAGGAAGGTGAGGGTACGCATGTTGTGCAGCCGGTCGGCCAGCTTGATCACCAGCACCCGCGGGTCCTTGGCCATCGCGACGACCATCTTGCGGATCGTCTCGGCCTTGGCCGCGTCGCCCAGCTTGACCTTGTCGAGCTTGGTGACCCCGTCGACGAGCAGCGCGACCTCGCCGCCGAAGTCGGCGCGCATCTGGTCGAGGGTGTATTCCGTGTCCTCGATGGTGTCGTGCAGCAGCGCGGCGACCAGGGTGGTGGTGTCCATCCCCAGGTTGGCCAGGATGGTGGCCACCGCGAGCGGGTGGGTGATGTAGGGGTCGCCGGACTTGCGGTACTGGCCCGAGTGCCAGCGGGCCGCGGTGTCGAAGGCACGCTGGAGCAGCCGCGCGTCGGCCTTGGGGTGGGCGTCCCGGTGGGTCGAGATCAGCGGCTCGAGCACCTCGCTGACCTGCGAGGACTGCCACGGCGCGTTGAACCGTGCCAGCCTGGCCCGGACGCGGCGGCCGGTAGGCGCGCTGGACAGCGCGAAGCCGGCGCTGGGCAGGGGATCGCCCGCGCCGTCGGCGGGGAACGGGAGCACGACCCCCTCGGTCGCCGCGCCCGCGCCACCGGCCGGGCCGGCCGTCGCGCCGGACCGCGCGGTGTCGGCCGGACCGGTCATGCCGGAGCCCGCGCCCCGGGTCGGCGCGTCACCGTTCCGTGCGGTCACCGAGCCGTCCGCGTCGCCTGTCGGGTGCACCGTGCCCTCCACCGGAGGGGCGACATCGTGGGACACCGGCCTCCTCACCGCTCGCCGGGAATTCACCGACCGTGCGCCGGCCGGCCTGGTCTCGCGCCGCCCGGACGGGTCCCGCCCGGTCAGCAAAGGGCAATGCTACCCGCACGCACGGTGCCCCGCCGCTCCGCCGGACGGACCGCGCGGGGTCCGCCCGACGGTCGGGGCGCTCAAACGGTCAGCAGGGCATGCACCGGGCGCGGGGACAGCCGCTCCCGCGCGCCGAGGAAGCCGAGTTCCAGTAGCACGGTGAAGCCGGCCACGGTGCCCCCGGCCCGCTCCACCAGGTCCAGCGTCGCCTCGGCGGTGCCGCCGGTGGCCAGCACGTCGTCGACCACCAGCACCCGGTGCCCGGCCGTGAACGCGTCCTGGTGCACCTCCAGGGTGGCCTGGCCGTACTCGAGGTCGTAGGAGGCCGAGTACGCCGGGCGGGGCAGCTTCCCGGCCTTGCGCACCGGCACCACGCCGACCCCGGTCGCGTACGCGACGGCCGCCGCGACCACGAACCCGCGCGCCTCCATGCCGACGACGGCGTCGAACGAGTCCCGCCCGTGGTACGCGACGATCGCGTCGACCACCTGGCGGAACGCCTCACCGTCGGCGAACAGCGGCATCAGGTCCTTGAACATGACACCGGGCTTGGGGAAGTCGGGCACGTCGAGCACCCGGCTGGCCACCAGCTTCGCGGCCTCCGGGCCGCTGTCTCCCCGTACCCCGGTGCTGTGGGTCTCCGTCACGGCAGTCCGCTCCCCTTCCACGACGACGGCGTCCTCCCTGCTGCTCGCACAGCATGAAGGACGCCGTCGGTTCGATTCCTACCGGGTGTCGCCGGCCCAGGTCAGCGCCGCTTGCCGCCACCCGGCCGGTTGCCGCCGCCGGCCGGCCGGTTGCCGCGCGCACCCGTCGACCGCTTCCCGGCCGGCCGCGCGCCCACCTTCGGCGCGGCGCCGGCCAGCGCCGCCGACTCCGGGTCGACCGGCTCGTCCGCGGCCTCCACGGAGCCGGGCGCACCCTTCGGGGTGACCTCGCCGCGCGGCAGGGCGCCCCGGCGGGCCAGCACCCGCTTGTTGTGCGCCTGGATCCGCGGCTCGTAGTTCTTCAGCAGCACCAGCAGCGGCGTGGCCAGCAGGATCGAGGTCAGGAACGCCACCGCCATACCGACGAAGAGCACCAGGCCGAGGTCCTTCAGGGTGCCCGCGCCGAGCAGGCCGGCACCGATGAAGAGCAGACCACCGACCGGCAGCAGCGCCACCACCGAGGTGTTCAGCGACCGCATGAGGCTCTGGTTGATCGCCAGGTTGGCCGCCTCGCCGTACGTCTGGTTGTTGTTCGCGGTGATGCCGCGCGTGTTCTCCTGCACCTTGTCGAAGACCACCACCACGTCGTAGAGCGCGAAGCCCAGGATCGTGAGGAAGCCGATGACCGTCGACGGGGTGACCTCGAAGCCGACCAGCGAGTAGACGCCGGCGGTGAGGATCAGGTTCATGATCAGCGAGGAGACGGCGGCGACCGCCATCCGCCACTCGAACCGCAGGATCAGGTAGACCATCACCAGCGCGATGAAGATGACCAGACCGAGCATCGCCCGGGACGTGACCTGGCTGCCCCACGCCTCGCTGACCTGGTTGCCGCTGATGGTGGTGGCGTCGATGCCGAACTCCCCGGCGATCTCGACCTTGACGGCGTTGGCCTGCTCGGCGCTGAGCTGCGTGGTACGCACCTCGTAGAAGTCGCCGCCGGTGCCGCCGACCTTCTGCGTGGTGACCACGTTGGCACCGTCGCCGGCCGCGGCGAGGGCCGCTCCGACCTTCTCCTCGGTCTGCTCCATGGTGCCGACGCTGGCCGGGATCTGGAACGAGTTGCCGCCGGCGAACTCGATGCCGAGGTGGAATCCGCGCAGCCCGAAGCTGAGGATCGCCAGCAGGACCAGCGTGCCGGCGACGGCGAACCAGAGCTTGCGCCGGCCGATGATGTCGAGGCCGGCCTCGCCGCGGTAGAGGCGGCTCGCGAGACCACTCTTTGCCATCTCAGGCCTCCTTCACGCGCGGGTTGCGGGGCTTGGCCTCGTCGGCCGTCCGGGCCGGAAGCGCCCGCCCGAGACCGCTGACCCGCGGGGACAGGAACGCCCGGGTGCGGGCGAACATCGTCATGATCGGGTGCCGGAAGAGGAAGACCACGACCAGGTCCAGCACGGTCGCCAGGCCGAGGGCGAAGGCGAAGCCCTTCACCGCGCCGACCGAGACGACGTAGAGCACCACCGCCGACATCAGCGTGATCGCGTTGGCCGAGATGATCGTCCGGCGGGCCCGGATCCAGGCGCGCGGCACGGCGCTGCGTGGGCTGCGCCCCTCCCGGATCTCGTCCTTGAGCCGCTCGAAGTAGATGACGAACGAGTCCGCCGCCACACCGAGGGAGACGATCATGCCGGCGATGCCGGCGAGGGTGAGGGTGAAGCCGATCTGCCGGCCGAGCACCACCAGCGCGCCGAAGACCAGCAGCGCCGACAGGATCAGGCTCAGGAAGATCACCGAGCCGAGCAGGCGGTAGTAGAAGAACGAGTAGATGATGACCAGCAGCATGCCGATGCCCGCCGCGAGGAGACCGGCCCGCAGGTGGCTGGCGCCCAGGGTGGCGGTGACGTTCTGCGACTCCTGCTCGTCGAAGGTCACCGGCAGCGCGCCGTAGCGAAGCTGGCCCGCGAGGGTGCTGGCGTCCTTCTGGGTGAAGTTGCCGGTGATCTGCGAGTTGCCGGTCAGCACGCCCTGGATCTCGGGCGAGGAGACGATCTCGTTGTCCAGTACGACAGCGACCCGGCACTTGCCGTCCTGGCCGAGCGCGGTGGCGTCGCAGGCCTGGCCCTCGTTGTTGAAGGCCTCGCGGGTCAGGTTGGTCCACTTGTCCTGGCCCGGGCCGGAGAAGTCCAGGCTGACCACCCACTGGCTGGTCTGGTCGAGCACCGCGTCGGCGTCGTCGACGTCGGTGCCCAGCACCTTCGCCTGGTCGAGCAGGTACTTCGCGGCACCGTCCTCGCAGGCGACCACCTGCTGGTCGGGGGCGGAGATCGACGCCGGCGGCCGCTTGTCGAGCTGGGCACAGCTGATCTGCGGCACGTTGAACTGCATCTGCGCCGGCAGCACCGCGACCTGGCGCGGGTCGAGGGCGCCGAACGGCTTGAGCTTCTCCGCCAGCGACGGGTCGGCGGTCAGGTCGGCCGGTGCCTGGAGGCCGCTCGCGGCGGCCCAGGCGGCGGCGCCGACCTTCTGCTCGACGGCCTTGCGCTGCTCCTCGACGCTCTGCGGCACCGGCTCGCCGCTCGCACTCGGCGAGGGCGCCGCGGCGCTCGGCGAGGCCGGAGCCGACGCCGACGCCGACGGGCTGGCGCTCGGCGCCGGCGCCATGCCGCCCTGGCCGCCGCTCGCCGACGGGGTCACCTTCGGCCCGGCGGTGCCGGACGGGGAGGCGCTGCCCGAGGGCTTCGCGCTGCCCGACGGGGCCGGGGTCGCGCTGCCGGACGGCGCCGGGGTGGCGGTCGGCGCCGGGGCGGCGGCCGCGCCGCTGCCGTCGGCGGCCTTGAGCACCTTGCGGAAGCGCAGCTCGGCGGCGCTGCCGACCTCGGTGATGTCGCGGTTCTCACCGGGCAGGGAGATCACGATGTTGCGGTTGCCCTCGGTGACCACCTCGGCCTCGGCGACGCCGAAGGCGTTGACGCGGCTCTCGATGATCTGGCGGGCCTCCTCGAGGTTCTCCGCCGTCGGGGCCCGGCCGTCGACGGTGTTGGTCGCCTCCAGCGTCAGCCGGGTGCCACCGACGAGGTCCAGGCCGAGCTTGGGCTCCAGCCGGTCCTTCAGGCCGCCGCTGGCGCCGCCCGCGAAGAACACCAAAAGATAGAGGACGACGAAGATGAGCCCGAGCACGGCCAGTTGCCGTCCGGGGCGCATCTGTCCCTGAGGTGGTGCCACGGCTGTCCTGTCTCCCTGTACGGTCGCGCCGCTGGTGCGGCGGGTGTCGGCCGGTGCGGCCGGCGGTCCTGACGGGCCGGCGTCGGGGGCCGGCACGCGGGCCCCGACGTCGCGGCGCGGGGCGCCGAGCGGAGCGTGGACGTGCCGGCTCCCGCCGTCGGGCCCAACTATCCAGTTTTCACGTCGTCTCCGCTGCCCCTTCCGGCACGGCGGTCACCGCGAGCCGGCGGCCACCGCCCCGGGGCGGGAGCGACGCCTCACTCCTTGACGGCGTCCGCGTCCTCGGCGGCCGGCTCGGCGGGACGCTCCGCCTGGCTGACCACCCGGGCGATCGCCGGGCGGGCGTACCGGGTCTGCACACCGGGCGCGACCTCCAGCAGGACGGTGTCGTCGTCCACCCCGGTGACCGTGCCGTAGAGCCCACCGATCGTGACCACCTCGTCGCCGGGGGCGAGGGCGGACTGCATGTCCGCCGCCTCCCGGCGGCGCTTCTGCTGGGGGCGGATCATCATGAAGTACATGACGCCGAAGAGCAGAGCGATCATGAGGATCGGCGTCAGGCTGCCGGCACCCCCGCCGCCCTCTGCTGCGTAAAGCACGGTGAAAGACCTTCCCATTGGCCGCCGACCCGGCACGGGCGTGCCGGAGCGGAGGCGGATTCTCACGTCCTGTACAGACCGGCGCGAGTCTAATCCCTGCACCTGGGAACGCCGAATGCGGCACAGATCACGTTCGCATCACGGCTGATCGGTGTCCACGGAGAACAGATCGGGCGCGAGAGGGGCATCCGTGCCAAATGTACCATTCGGTGGCGTACGCCCCAGGTGCCGCCAGGCGGCCTCGGTGGCGACCCGGCCGCGCGGCGTACGGGCCAGCAGGCCGGCCCGGACCAGGAACGGCTCGCACACCTCCTCGACCGTGTCCGGCTGCTCCCCCACCGCCACGGCCAGGGTGGACAGGCCGACGGGGCCGCCCCGGAACGAGTCGACCAGCGCGGTCAGCACCGCCCGGTCCAGCCGGTCCAGGCCCAGCGCGTCGACGTCGTACACCTTCAGGGCCGCCCGGGCGGTCTCCAGGGTGACCACGCCGTCGGCGCGGACCTCGGCGAAGTCGCGGACCCGGCGCAGCAGGCGGTTGGCGATCCGGGGGGTGCCCCGGGAACGGCCGGCGACCTCCGCGGCGCCCTCGTCGGTGATCGGCACGCCGAGGATCCGGGCCGAGCGGCGCAGCAGCACCTCCAGGTCGGCCGGGGAGTAGAAGTCGAGGTGCGCGACGAAGCCGAAGCGGTCCCGCATCGGCCCGGTCAGCAGGCCCGAGCGGGTGGTCGCGCCGACCAGGGTGAACGGCTCGACGTCCAGCGGGATGGCGGTCGCGCCCGGGCCCTTGCCGACGATCACGTCGACCCGGAAGTCCTCCATCGCGCTGTAGAGCAGCTCCTCGGCCGGCTTGGCGATCCGGTGGATCTCGTCGATGAAGAGCACGTCGCCCTCGGCGAGGCTGGTCAGGATCGCCGCCAGGTCCCCCGAACGCTCGATCGCCGGGCCGCTGGTCACCCGGATGCCGGAGCCCAGCTCGGCGGCGACGATGTTGGCCAACGTCGTCTTCCCGAGGCCAGGCGGGCCCGAGAGGAGGATGTGGTCCGGCGGGGAGCCGCGCCGCATCGCGCCCTGGAGCAGCAGGTCGAGCTGGTCGCGTACGCGGTGCTGGGCGATGAACTCCTCCAGCCGCTTCGGCCGGACGCTGGCCTCCGCGTCCAGTTCCGCGTCGTTGACGTAGGCGGAGACCAGGTTGCCGTCGGGACCGGTCACCGGGTGCGGCCCAGCAGTCGGATGGCCTGCTTGAGCAGCACCGGCACGGGCGGCACGTCACCGTCGACGGTCTCCGCCACCGCGGCGACCGCCTGGTCGGCCTGCCCGGCCGTCCAGCCCAGCCCGACCAGCGCCTGCCGCACCTGCTCGGGCCACGCCCCGCCGGTCACCCCGGCCGCCCCGTCGGCGCCGACCGGGACCGGGCCGACCCGGTCGCGCAGCTCCAGGACCAGGCGCTCGGCGCCCTTCTTGCCGATGCCGGGCACCCGGGTCAGCGCGGCGGTGTCGGCGTTGGCGATCGCCTTGCGTACCGCGTCGGGGGTGTGCACGGCGAGCACGGCCTGGGCCAGCCGGGGGCCGACCCCGCTGGCGGTCTGCAGCAGCTCGAAGAGCTGCTTGGCGTCGTCGTCGGCGAAGCCGTAGAGGGTGAGCGAATCCTCCCGGACGACCAGGCTGGTGGCCAGCCGGGCGGGCTGGCCGACCCGCAGCTCGGCGAGGGTGCCGGGGGCGCACTGCACCGCCAGGCCCACCCCGCCGACCTCCACGACCGCGTGGTCCGGACCGGTCGCGGTCACCACCCCGCGCACGCTGGCGATCATCTGGCTCCTCCTCGTCGTACCCGGTCGGCCGCGGCGGCCAGCTTGGAGCGCGTCCCGCCGCGCCACACGTGACAGATGGCCAGGGCGAGGGCGTCGGCGGCGTCCGCCGGCTTCGGCGGCTCGGGCAGCCGCAGCAGCCGGGTGACCATGGCCGTCATCTGGGCCTTGTCGGCCTGACCGGAACCGGTCACGGCCGCCTTCACCTCGCTGGGCGTGTAGGTCTGCACGGGCAGCCCGGCGCGGGCGCCGGCGAGCACGGCGATCCCGCTGGCCTGGGCGGTGCCCATCACCGTGCGGACGTTGTGCTGGCTGAACACCCGCTCGACGGCGACACTGTCCGGCCGGTGCTCGGCGACCAGGTCGGTGAGCGAGCGGTCCAGGTGCAGCAGACGCAGCGGCAGCTCGTCGCCGGGGTCGGTGTAGACGACGTAGTAGGCGACCAACGTGCAGGGCCGCCCCGGCACGCCCTCGACCACGCCGACCCCGCACCGGGTCAGCCCCGGGTCGACGCCGAGCACCCGCACGCCGCCTCCTCCCCAGCCGCCAGCAGTACGTGTGTTCGACACCCTACCGAGCCGGACGACGGCCCGGTGTCGGGGACACGCCGGGCGCGCCGACACGCCGCCGACCTGCCGTGTGGACCACACACTCCGGCCGTCGAGTATGTGCCGCCACCCCATGTGCGCCCGGACACACAGCTCGTAACTTCATGCGCCATGACGGCAGAACCCGTGGCGGTGCCCCACGTCGTACACGTCGACCTCGCTGGTCGTACCGCCCTGGTGACCGGGGGCGGCAGCGGCATCGGCCGCGCCTGTGCCCTGCGGCTCGGGGCCGCCGGCGCCAAGGTCCTGGTGGTGGACCGCAACATCGAGGCGGCCAAGGCGGTGGCGGCGGAGGCCGGCGGCCGGGCCGAGGGCGTGGACCTGGCGGACGCCGAGGCGGTGGACCGGCTCGACGCGGACGTGGACATCGTGGTGAACAACGCGGGCCTCCAGCACGTGGCGCCGGTGCAGGAGTTCTCCCCGGAGCGCTTCGCCTACCTGCACCGGGTGATGGTGGAGGCGCCGTTCCTGATCATCCGCCGGGCGCTGCCGCACATGTACGCCAAGGGCTGGGGACGGATCGTCAACATCTCCTCGGTGCACGGGCTGCGCGCCTCGCCGTACAAGTCGGCGTACGTCTCGGCGAAGCACGCCCTGGAGGGGCTGTCGAAGGTGGTGGCGCTGGAGGGCGCCGCGCACGGCGTGACCGCCAACTGCATCAATCCGGCGTACGTGCGGACCGCACTGGTGGAGAGCCAGATCGCCGACCAGGCGGCCAGCCACGGCATCCCGGAGGCGGAGGTGGTCGAGAAGATCATGCTGGCCCGGGCGGCGATCAAGCGGCTGATCGAGCCGGAGGAGGTGTCGGAGCTGGTGGCGTACCTCTGTTCCCCGCCGGCGGCGTTCATCACGGGCGCGTCCATCGCGCTCGACGGGGGCTGGACGGCGAACTAGTGGCAAGCCGCACAATGTCGGTCATGTCGTCACCGGTGGAGTTCCTGGAACTGCTCGCCCGCGAGGCCGCCGCGGTGGAGTTCGAGGGGCCGCTCGTCGCCGCGCGCGCCGCCGGGCTGCCGCCCGACCGGCTCGCCGAGCTGGAGCAGGCCAAGACGGTGGCGCTGCGGGTCCGCGCGCTGCTGGAACGCCGCCGCCGCCGGGAGGTCGAGCTCTCCGGCCTGTACGACACGGTCAGCGACCTGGCCGGACTGCGCGACCTCGACGACGTGCTGCGCGCGATCGTGCACCGGGCACGCAACCTGCTCGGCGCGGACGTCGCCTACATGACGCTCAACGACGACGAGCGCGGCGACACCTACATGCGGGTCACCGACGGCTCGGTCTCCGCCCGCTTCCAGCGGCTGCGGCTGCCGATGGGCGCCGGTCTCGGCGGCCTGGTGGCCCAGTCCGGTGCCCCGTACGTCACCGCGAACTACCCGGAGGACGATCGCTTCCACCACACCGGCGAGATCGACGCCGGGGTGGGCGAGGAGGGCCTGGTGGCCATCCTGGGCGTGCCGCTGCGGCTCGGCTCGACCTCGATCGGCGTGCTCTACGCGGCCAACCGGTCGGCCCGGCCGTTCGTGCGGGAGGAGGTGGCGCTGCTGGTGTCCCTCGCCGCGCACGCGGCGGTGGCGATCGACACCGCGCGGCTGCTCGCCGAGACCAGGGCGGCGCTGGAGGAGCTGTCGGCGGCGAACACCACCATCCGGGCCCACAGCAGCTCGGTGGAGCGGGCCGCGGCGGCGCACGACCGGATGACCGCGCTGGTGTTGCGCGGCGGCGGCGTGGAGGACGTGGCCGCGGCGGTCACCGACGTGCTCGGCGGGGCGCTGCTGGCGCTGGACGCGGAGGGCCGGCTGCTGGCCCGGGTCGGCGAGATCGACGAGCCGGACCGGGCGGACATGGTGGAGGCGGTGGCCGCGTCGCGTACGGAGGGCCGCAGCGTGCGCCGGGGGCCGCTCTGGTACGCCGCGGTGGTGGCCGGCGCGGAGAACATGGGCGCGCTGGTGCTGCGCCCCGACGACGAACTGGTCGACGCCGACCAGCGGATCCTGGAGCGGGCGTCGCTGGTGACCGCGCTGCTGCTGCTGTTCCGGCGCACCGTCGCCGAGGCGGAGGGGCGGGTCCGGGGCGAGTTGCTCGACGACCTGATCGCCCGGCCGCTGCGGGACACCGACGCGCTGCGCAGCCGGGCCCGCCGGCTCGGGGTGGACCTGGACGCGCCGCACGTGCTGGTGGCGGTCGGCGACGACGCGATCGCCGCGACGGGCTCGGCCCGGCAGCGGGTGCTGTCGTGGGCCACCACGTACGCCTCGACGCGGGGTGGGCTGGCGGCGGCCCGCGACGGGCGGGTGGTGCTGATGCTGCCGGGCCGGGACGCGGGCGGCAGCGCCCGGGCGGTGGCCCGGGACCTGTCCCGGGTGACCGGCCGGCCGGTGACCGCCGGGGCGAGCGGCCCGTCGACGGGGCCGGCGTCGCTGGCCACCACGTTCGCCGAGGCGGACCGCTGCCTCACCGCGCTGGGCGCGCTGGGCCGGTCGGGGCAGGGCGCGAGCACCGCCGAGCTGGGTTTCGTCGGGCTGCTGCTGGGCGCGGTCGGCGACGGCGGCGACAAGGACGTGGACCGGTTCCTGAAGGCCACCGTCGGGCCGGTGGTCGACTACGACGCCCGCCGGGGCACCGCGCTGGTGAGGACGCTGGAGGCGTACTTCGGGGTGGGCGGCAGCCTGGCCCGGGCCGCCGAGCTGCTCCACGTGCACGTCAACACGGTGACCCAGCGGCTGGAGCGGGTCGGGCAGCTGCTCGGCGCGGACTGGCAGAAGCCGGAGCGGGCGCTGGAGGTCCAGCTCGCCCTGCGCCTGCACCGCCTGCGTACGCCGGCCGGCTGACGGTCCGACCGGCCGTGCCGCGTGCCGGACCGGGTGGCCGTACCGGCGTGCGGGACCGGGGCGGTGGCCGGGGGTCAGCGGGCGCGGATGCCGTCCAGGACGCCGTCGACGATCTTCTCCGGCAGGGACGCCTCGTCGAGGTCGGGGTGCCAGCGCAGCACCCGCTGGATCAGCATCGGGCCGGTCAGCATCGCCATGGTGACCTCGACGTCGATGTCGGCGCGCAGCTCGCCGGCGCGGATCCCCCGGCGCAGCACCTCCCGCATCAGCGCCCGGCGCGGCTCGATGATGCTCTGGTAGAGCTGGTACTCGTCCGGGCTGCGGTTCACCCGCGGCACCAGGCAGGGCATGATCCGCGCCGCCCGCGGGTCGATGTTGTGCCCGACCGCGCCGACCAGCACCACCAGGTCGTCGCGGACCGACCGGCCGGGCGGCGCCGGCGGGTTGCCCTTGAGCCGGCGCAGCGCGTCCGTCAGTAACGCGTCCTTACCGGGCCAGCGGCGGTAGATGGTGGCCTTGCCCACGCCGGCGCGGGCGGCGATCGACTCGATCGAGATGGCCTCGATCGTGCTGCCCTGGGCGAGCAGGTCGAGGGTGGCCTCGAGGATCGCCTCGTCCGCGCGGACGCTCCGCGGTCGCCCGGGCGACCGCGGAGCATCGGCGGCGGAAGTCATGTCGGACATTGTCCCCGAACCTAGGCGGTCCCGGCCAACTCGGGTTCACCCGCCGGCACCGGCGCTGCCACCGGGGCCGCGGCGCGGCCGGGCATCCAGCGCAGCACCACGAGGATGCCGACGGCGGCGACCGCCGCGGCGAGGCCCGCCGCCCAGTGCATCGCGGCCACGAAGGCCTCGTCGGCCACCGCGATCAGCTGCGGCGCCGCCGGCCCGAGCTGACCCGCCGCGGCGTACGCGCCGGAGATCGACTCGCCGGCCGCCTCGCGCGCCCCGGCGGGCAGGTCCCGCAGCGCGGAGTCGACGTCGGCACGGTAGACCGCGGAGAGGACCGACCCGAGCACCGCCACGCCGAGCGCGCCGGCCACCTGCCGGACGGTGTTGCTGACCGCCGAGCCGACCCCGGCCTTCTCCCGGGGCAGCGCCGACATGATCGACTCCGTGGCCGGGGGCATGATGTTGGCCATCCCGGCGCCCTGGAGGAAGAAGAAGACCAGCACCACCCAGATCGGGGTGCTCGCGCCGACGAAGGCGAACGCGCCGAGCGCCACCACGGTCAGCGCCAGCCCGACCACGGCGACCGCCTTGCCGCCGTACCGGCGGACCATCGCCGCGCTGCGCGGGGCGAAGACGAGCTGGGCCACCGCGAAGGGCAGGAAGAGCAGGCCGGTCTCCAGCGGGCTGTAGCCGCGCACCAGTTGCAGGTAGAACGAGCTGAAGAACATCACGCCCATCGCGGCGAAGAAGATCAGCCCGACGATCGCCACCGGGGCGGCGAAGCGGGGCACCCGGAACAGCCGCACGTCCAGCGACGGGTGGTCGCTGCGCCGCTCGTACGCGACGAACCAGGCCAGCACCGCCAGGCCGCCGAGGATCGCGGCCCAGACCACCGGGCGGTCGAAGCCGTGCTCGCCGCCGTCGATGATGCCGTACGTCAGGGCGACCAGGCCGACCACCGACAGCAGCACGCCGACGACGTCGACGCGCCCCGGGTTCGGGTCCCGCGACTCGGGCACCAGGATCGCCACCAGCACCACCCCGAGCACGACCACCGGCACGTTGATCAGGAAGACGGAGCCCCACCAGTAGTGCTCCAGCAGCGCGCCGCCGAGGATCGGGCCGATCGCCACCGCCAGGCCGACCGCGCCGGCCCAGACGCCGATCGCCCGGCCCCGCTCCCGCGGGTCGAAGACGTTGGAGATGATCGAGAGCGTGACCGGCATGATGGCCGCGCCGCCCACGCCCATCAGCGCGCGGGCCGCGACGAGTTGCGCCGGGCTCTGCGCGTACGCCGACAGCAGCGACGCCAGCCCGAAGAGCACCAGGCCGACCAGCAGGAAACGCTTGCGCCCGGCGCGGTCGCCGAGCACGCCGAAGGTGAACAGCAGGCCGGCGAAGACCAGGGTGTAGGAGTTGATCGACCACTCCAGCTCGCCCTGGCTCGCGCCGAGGCCGTGCACCGGGTCGGCGAGCGTACGCAGCGCGACGTTGAGGATGGTGTTGTCCAGGACGACGACGAGCAGGCTGATCACGAGCACCCCGAGGATCGCCCACCTCCTCGGATGTCCGGTGTTCTCGTGCGGTTGCATCTCTGGTTCTCCCCCCGGCCCCGTTTTCGATACGGGTCAGACTCGTATTCGATGTCAGCGTAGGGGTTGGAGTTTCGATACGGAACCGGTTCGTTTCTTGTGTGGCGGCGGTCACGTGCGTTGTGCGTCGTGCCGCGGGTGTGGCTTGCTGTGCGGTCAGTCGTGGGGGGGTGGCTTTGCTGTGGGGGGTCGTGGTGGGTTGTTGGGGTTGCGGTGCGTGGTGGTGGGGGTGTGGCCCGCCGTGCCCGGCGCCGGGCGGTCAGAGATCGGAAGAGCAAACGA
>NZ_JBFAAF010000113.1:0-15175 GCF_040639595.1 Micromonospora sp. NPDC023814 | reverse complement strand
CGACCACGGTGTGGATCAACAAACCAGCAGCTCAACCCGCAGATCTACAGAACACCTGACCACGAAAACGTCTCACTTGACTTGACAGGTTCCGATTGTTCCCGGTCGGCCGGGCGTCGCGGCGGAAGATAGGCTGCCGATCGTGGCAGGTCTTCTCAGGAGTGTGGCGGCGCGCATCGGCGGTGTCATCCCGTCGCCCCGGCGGCCTGGCCCCGCCCCGGCGCAGGTCGCCCGGCGCCGCCAGGTCGCCGCGCTGCAGCGCCGCGTGCTCGCGTACGCGCCGGAGCTCGACGGGCACGCCGACCCGGGCGAGATCGTCTGGACCTGGGTGCCGTACGAGGACGACCCGCGCCAGGGCAAGGACCGCCCGGTACTGGTGGTGGGCCGGCACAGCCGGACCCTGTTCGGGCTGATGCTCTCCAGCTAGAGCGAACGCGACGGTCAGCGGCACTGGCTCGCGCTCGGCCCGGGTGAGTGGGACCGGGACAACCGGCCGAGCTGGGTGCGCCTGGACCGCGTGCTGACCATGCGGGAGGACAACATCCGCCGGGAGGGCGCGGTGCTGGACCGGGCCCGCTTCGACCGGGTCGGGCAGGCCCTGCGCGCCGGCTACGGCTGGCGCTGACCGCTCGGGCCCGCCGGCGCCTCGGACGGCTCGGCGCTGACGGTCAGGCCGGCTCCCGGCTGGGCCCCACCCCGGCGCCCATGGCGTCGGGCGGCGGGTACGGCTGCTCGGCCAGCAGCCGGGCGAGGTGCGCGCTGTTGAGCGCCAGGGCCTTCGTGGTGCGGCCCGTGGTGTCCGGCTTCGGCCGGGCGTCGATGTAGTCGACCTTGTGCAGCGCCTCGCCCACCCAGTAGGTGGCGCCGGCCGCGGGGCAGGTGAAGCCGACCTCGTTGAGGGCCTGCTGCACCTGGCCGATGGTGTGGTGCGCGCCGTCCTCGTTGCCGACGACGGCGACGCCGGCCACCTTGCCGTAGGTGAGCAGCCGACCCTCGGCGTCGGTCTCGGACAGCTCGGCGTCGAGGCGTTCGAGGACCATCTTGCACACGGCCGACGGCTGGCCGAGCCAGATCGGTGTGGCGACGACGAGGATCTGCGCGGCCAGCAGCTTGGCCCGGATGGCCGGCCACCCGTCCCCGTCGCCCTCGTCGGTGGAGACCCCGAACCGTACGTCGTGGTCGACGACCCGGACCAGTTCGCCCTCGACGCCCTGCTCGGCGAGGTCCTCGAGCACCTCGCGCCCGAGCACCTCCGCGCTGGACGGGGCGGGCGACCGTTTAAGTGTGCAGTTTATGACCAGGGCCCGGATGGTGGCCACGATCGTTTCCCCTCTCGGCCGGCGCTGCGCTGACCCTGTCGGCATACCCGGCAGACGGCGCGAGACACGTCGAAACCACGTGCCGACGCCGGAGTTCGGTTGGGCCGGGCGGCGTCGGTCAGGTCGAGGCGGGCGAGCCCGCGGTGCGCCTGCGCCCGTCGAGGCGTGGTGCCCTCTGTGCGGCGGCACGGATCCGTCGGGTCAGCACTCCGCCAGGTGGGCGGTGTCGACGAGTTGCCGGGGCGAGTCCGCCGACCCGAGGCTCTTGGCCCGGTACATGGCGGCGTCGGCCCGGTCGAGCGCCTCGGTGAGCTGCGCCGGCCCGGTGACCGGCGCCAGCCCGACGGACGCGGTCACCCGGACGCTGAGCCCGCCGAGGGGGATCGGCGCGGCGAGGCTCTCGCAGAGCCGGCGGGTGGCGTGCTCGATCCATCGCCGGTCCACCGTCGGGCTGGTGAGCAGCCCGGCGAACTCGTCGCCGCCGAGGCGGGCCACCAGGTTGTCCCCGGCGAACGCGGCGAGCCGCTGGGCCACGCTGATCAGCACCTGGTCGCCGGCGGCGTGCCCGTAGCGGTCGTTGATCTGCTTGAAGTCGTCGAGGTCGAGCACCACGGCGATCAGCGGTTGCCCGGCCGCGTCGGTGAGCAGCGTGGCGGCGATCCGATAGAACCCGCGGCGGTTGGGCAGGCCGGTGAGGGGGTCGTGGTTGGCGGCGTGCCGCTCGGCGGTCAGCTCGGCCTGGAGGTGCCTGATCTCGGCCTCGGCGCGCAGCGCGCGGCTGCGTAGCTGCCAGGTGGTGACGAGGGCCCCCGCGGCGCAGATGCCGGACGCGACGGTGAGCGGATCCGGCACGAGACCTCCCATCGCCACGATGCCCGTGGCCCCCGGCGCGTGGCGTGACACGCCCGTTCCCGGGCCCTTTCGTCGCTGGTGGCAGCCCAGCGGTTGGTGACGCAGAGTAAGCGGATGGGCACCGCGCACCTGCGTTATCATGCTCGCTGGCCGGTGCAGATGCAAGAGCAGATGCACGTGCAGCCAACCCCTCTCGTCGATGCCGTGCGACTCTCCACAGCCCCGCCCGCCCGGCAGCGACGGCCCGCGGAGAGAAAGACGCCCCATGCAGCAGCCACCGAACGGCGTTCCCGCCAACCAGTTGCCCCCGCTCAACTGGCAGAAGAGCCGCCGGAGCAACCCGAGCGGCAACTGCGTCGAGCTGGCCCAACTGCCCGGCGGCGCCGGCATCGCCCTGCGCAACTCGCGACACCCGGAGGGACCCGCGCTGATCTACACGATGGACGAGATCGCCGCCTTCGTACTCGGGGCCCGCGACGGCGACTTCGACCACCTCATCGGCTGAGCGCTTCGTCCCGCCTGCGGTACGGACGGGCCCTCTCCCTAGGAGTTCTCCTCACTCACGGTCCATGGCATGCTTACACGTCGGCTGGGGTGGGGCTCCCGGCCGGGTATGATCCGGCATGCGGAGGTCGGCAGTGACGATGGTTCCCGCCGAGGGCGGCCCGGCCACCGGGCCCACCGTGCTGCGCATGCTGCTCGGCGCCCAGTTGCGTCGTCTCCGCGAGTCCAGCGGGGTGACGCGGGAAGGCGCCGGCTGGGAGATCCGGGCCTCCGAGTCGAAGATCAGCCGGATGGAGCTGGGCCGGGTCGGCTTCAAGGAGCGCGACGTCGCCGACCTGCTCACCCTCTACGGTGTCACCGCGCCCGAGGAACGCGAGGCGCTGCTCAAGCTCGCCCTGGACGCCAACAGCCCGGGCTGGTGGCACCGCTACGGCGACGTGCTGCCGAGCTGGTTCCAGTCGTACCTCGGCCTGGAGGCCGCCGCGGCACTCATCCGCTCCTACGAGGTCCAGTTCGTCCCCGGCCTGCTCCAGACCCGGGAGTACGCCCGGGCGGTGGTGCTGCTCGGCCACGGGACGGCCGCGCCGGCCGAGATCGAGCGCCGGGTCACCCTGCGCATGCAGCGCCAGCGGTTGCTGCGCCGCGAGAACCCGCCGCTGCTGTGGGCGGTGGTGGACGAGGCCGCGCTGCGCCGGCCCATCGGCGGCCGGGAGGTGATGCGCGGCCAGGTGGCGGCACTCGTCGAGGCGACCAAGTCGCCGCACATCCGGCTCCAGGTCATCCCGTTCGCGGCCGGCGGGCACGCCGCGGCGGGCGGTGCCTTCACGATCCTGCGCTTCGGCGACCAGGACCTGCCGGACATCGTCTACATCGAACAGCTCACCAGCGCGCTCTACCTCGACAAGCGCGACGACCTCGACTACTACGCGGTGGCGATGGAGCGACTCTGCGTCGAGGCCGAGCCGCCGGAGCGTACGCCGGAGATCCTCGGCCGGATCCTGGACGACCTCTACCCGGGTTGACCGGCCGCGGGGCCCTGTCCCGGGCGGCGGTGCGGCTACCATGGTCGCCGACCGGCGACAGTGGACGGACGCCACCGGTGGCGGTTGGCGCAGAGTCGTGGAGGCATCCTTGACTACCGGCGCCCCGGGCCCGACGACCGGCCCCACCCACCCGAGCGACCGCATCGACACGTCGGTGGCCCACCCCGCGCGCCGGTACAACTACTGGCTGGGCGGCAAGGACAACTTCCAGGCCGACCGGGACTCCGGCGACGCGGTGGCGGCGGCCTTCCCGACCATCCGCACCGCCGCCCTGGAGAACCGTCGCTTCCTCCAGCGGGCCGTACGCCACCTGGCCCGGGAGGCGGGCATCCGGCAGTTCCTCGACATCGGCACCGGCATCCCGACCGCCGACAACACCCACGAGGTCGCCCAGGTGACCGCCCCCGAGTCGCGGGTGGTCTACGTCGACAACGATCCGATCGTGCTCGCGCACGCCCGGGCGCTGCTCAGCAGCTCGCCGGAGGGTGCCACCGCGTACATCGACGCCGACCTGCGCGACCCGGAGAAGATCCTCCAGCACCCCGACCTGCTGCGCACCATCGACCTGTCCCGGCCGGTGGCGCTGATGCTGGTGGCGATCCTGCACTTCGTACCCGACGGCGACGACCCGTACGCCGTGGTCGCCCGGCTGCTCGAGGCGCTGCCGTCCGGCAGCTACCTGGCGGCCTCCCACGCCACCTACGACCACCTGCCCCCGGAGGTCGCGCGGGAGGCGAAGGCCGCCGGCCGGGGCGACGGCCCGCACGGCGTGATCAGTCTGCGGAGCCTGGCGGAGTTCACCCGGTTCTTCGACGGGCTCGAGGTGGTGGAGCCCGGGGTCACCTCGGTCGCCGAGTGGCGCGCCGAGGACGCCCCGCTGCCCCGGCCCACCGCGGCCGAGGTCAGCGTGTACGGCGCGGTCGCCCGCAAGCCCTGACCGCCGCTGCCTCGACGCCGCCCCGCCCGGCCTGACCGGGCGGGGCGTTCTCTTCATCCGCCCGTCGCGGCTTGTCGGCGCCCGTCGATCGCTGCGTCGCATTGACGCCGCCGTCCGTCGGCACTAGTCTCTGTATCGATCCAGACTGAATCGATACAGAGGAGCGAGCGCGCGGTGAAGCCGACCCTGCAAGCCGTCGCGGACGCCGTCGGCGTGTCCCGCAGCACCGTCTCCAACGCCTACAGCCGCCCCGACCAGCTCTCCGCCGCGCTGCGCCAGCGGATCCTCGACACCGCCCGGCAGCTCGGCTACCCCGGTCCCAACCCCACGGCCCGGTCGCTGCGGCGCGGCTGGGTCGGCGCCGTCGGGGTGCTCTTCGAGTCCCAACTGTCGTACGCCTTCACCGACCCCTTCGCGGTCCGCTTCCTGGCCGGCGTCGCCGAGGCGGCCGAGCGGCACAACACCAGCCTGCTGCTCGTGCCCCTGCCCGCCGACGAGGCGGCCGCGCGGCGGGCGGTGGAGAACGCCGCCGTCGACGGCTTCTGCGTCTACTGCGTCGGCGACGAGGGCTGGATCGTCGACGTGCTCCGCGACCGGGGCCTGCCCGTCGTCACCACCGCGCCCCGCGACGACGCGGGCCCCGACGACCGCTACGTCGGCATCGACGAGCGCGCCGCCGCCCGCGCGGTCGCCGCGCACGTGGCCGGGCTCGGGCACCGCCGCGTCGCCCTGCTCGGCGACGCCGTCCGGCCCGGCGCGGCCCCGGGCGAGGTGCGGCTCGCCGACGTGGCCGACGTCGCGCACCCCACCACCCGGGCGCGCCTCGCCGGGTTCGCCGACGCCTTCGCCGAGGTCGGCGTCGCCTGGTCCGAGCTGACCCTGCTCGCCGCCACCGGCAACAGCAGGTCGGCGGGCGCCGCGGCCGTCGCCGCCGCGCTCGCCGCGCCGCAGCCGCCCACGGCGGTGCTGGCCGGCTCGGACGTGCTCGCCCTCGGCGTCCTCGACGCGCTCGCCGAGGCCGGCTCGCCACCGGTCTCGGTCACCGGCTTCGACGACATCGCCGAGGCCGCCGCGGCGGGCCTCACCACCGTGCGGCAACCCGCCGAGGAGAAGGGGCGCATCGCCGCCCGGCTGCTGCTCGACCCGCCCGCCGACCCGGCGGCCGGCCACGTCCTGCTGCCCACCGCACTCGTCGTCCGGACCTCCACCGGACCCGTCCCGAGGAGCTGACCATGGAACAGCCCACCGGCTTCGTCGTCGCCATCGACGCGGTGACCCGACACGTCAACTCCGCCCGGCCGGACGCACCGGTCCGCGCGGAGCGCCCCCGCACCGCGCGGCTCGCCCCCACCCGGCTGGCCGCCGCCGGCGCCCTGCGCCGGCTCGCCGACCGGATCCAGCCGCCGTCGCTGCCCACGCCGCAGCGCTGCTCCTGACCCGCCGCCGGCCGCCCGGGTGGTGTGCGCCACCCGAGCGGCCGGTCGTCGCGGTACCATCGGGACGGCCGGCGCGCAACCGGGCATGGCGGGTGGTGGCCGCCCCGGCGGGCCAGGCAGACTGAACGGCTATGTCGCCGTTCTCGCCCACCCTTCGGTTGCACGACCGGTACGTCCTGCGCGAGCGCATCGGCCTCGGCGGGATGTCCGAGGTGTGGCGCGCCGACGACGAGGTGCTGCACCGCCCCGTCGCGGTCAAGGCCCTCGCCGGGGAGTTCGGCACCGACCCGCACCTGCGGGCCACCATCCAGCGCGAGGCCCGCGCCGCCGCGCGGCTCACCCACCCCCACGTGACCCAGGTGTACGACTACGGCGAGGCGAGCATGGCCGGCGGCGCGGTCGTGCCGTACCTGGTGATGGAGCTGGTGGAGGGGCGCAACCTCGCCGACCGGCTCGCCGACGGGCCGCTCGCCTGGCCGGACGCCGTCCGGCTGGCCGGTCAGGTCGCCGCCGCGCTCGCCGCCGCCCACCGCATCGGGGTGGTGCACCGCGACATCAAGCCGGGCAACGTCATGCTCACCGAGACCGGCGCCAAGGTGCTCGACTTCGGCATCGCCGCGCTCGCCGGCCCGGACCACCCGCTGGCCGGGCACACCGGCGAGCTGCTGATGGGCACGCCCGCCTACTTCGCACCGGAGCGGATGCGGCCCGGGCCGCCCAACCCGGCCAGCGACGTCTACGCCCTCGGCGCGCTGCTCTACCGCACCCTCACCGGCCGGGCCCCGCTGCCCGTGCGGACCTGGGAGGACGCGCTGGAGGTGCACGCCGGGCACACGCCCGTGCCGCCCCTGCGGATCCCCGGCCTGCCCGCCGACGTCGCCGACCTGACCCTGGCCTGCCTCGCCGCCGACCCGGCCCGCCGGCCCACCTCGGCCCAGCTCGCCGCCCGCTTCGCCGGCGCGGCGCCCGCCGACCCGCACACCGCGGTCCTGCCGACCCTGCCCGCCCCGGCGGCGGGCGCGGTCCCGCCGGCGCACCCGCCCACGCTGGTCGACCGCTCGCTGCCCACCTCGGCAGCCTCCACCGGCCGGCCGGGATCCCCGGTGACCGCCGGCCGGGCCGGCGTGCCGGCGGCGGCCGGCTTGGCCGGCGTGCCGGCGGGCCGACCCGTGGCCGCCGGCGGCCCGCGTCCCGTCCCCGCCACCGGCTCGCTGGCCCGGGGGAACCGGCCGATCGCGGTGCTGGTCGCCGCCGGCGTCGCGCTGCTCGTCGGGCTCGTCGGGGTGCTGGCCCTCGACGACAACGGAAACCCGCCGCCGACCGCCGCCCCGTCCGCGGTCACGCCGGCCGAGGAGCCGAGCACCACGTCTCCGACGTCGGAGGCCACTCCCTCCGCCCCGCCGTCGACCGCACAGTCGGCCCCGATCGGCCTGCGCCAGCTCGCCGCCGAGTTCGCCGCCGCGCTCGTGCAGGCACAGGCCCGGGGCGAGATCGACCGGAAGACGGTCGAGCAGTTGCGGGACAAGCTCGCCGACCTGAGCCGCGGCAAGCCGAAGGACCGGCCGAAGCGGGTCGAGGACCTGCGGGAGCGGCTCGCCGAGGCGGTCGAGGATGGGGACATCTCGCCCGACACGGCGGCCCGCCTCGATGCCCTGCTCGACCGGTTGGACACCGGGCCGCCGGGCGACGACGAGGACGACGACTGAGCCGCGCCCAGCCGGCCCGACGCCCCGCTCAGCCGACCCGGACCACGGACCCCGGGCCGGCCGTCGGCGCGCGGGGTGCGCTGGACCACCGGGCCACCCCAGCCCGGTACGGCCGGCTACCTGGCCAGGAGGGCGCGCAGGGCCTTGACGACCTCGGCGGGCGACTCCTCGGCCATGAAGTGGCCGCAGGAGACGGTGCGGTGCTCCAGGTCCGGTGCCCACGCCCGCCACAGCCCGGCCGCGTCGTAGCCGAGGGCCGAGCCCCAGTCCTGCTGCAGCACCGTCACCGGCATGCGCAGCCTGTTGCCGGCCGCGCGGTCGGCCCGGTCGTGCTCGACGTCGACGCCGGCCGAGGCGCGGTAGTCGGCGACGATCGAGGTGACGGCCTCCCGGGACGCCCGCAGGTACGCGGCCCGCACGTCGGCGGGCAGGGCGTCCGGGTCCCGGGTCCAGGCGTCGAGGAAGTGGCCGAAGAAGGCGTCCGGGCTGGCACCGATCAGCTGCTCGGGCAGGCCGGGCGGCTGGGCCATCAGGTAGAGGTGGAAGCCGACGGCGGCGGTCGTGCCGTGCAGGACGTCCCACATGTCGAGGGTCGGCAGCACGTCGAGCGCGGCGAGGTGGGTGACCGCCCGCGGATGGTCGAGGCCGGCGCGGACGGCGACCAGCGCGCCCCGGTCGTGCCCGGCCAGGGCGAAGCGGTCGTGCCCCAGCGCGCGGGCCAGCGCGACGACGTCGGCGGCCATGGTTCGCTTCGCGTACGCGGTGCCGTCGGGGTCGGCGGGCTTGTCGCTGTCGCCGTAGCCGCGCAGGTCCGGGCAGATCACGGTGTGGTCGGCGGCGAGGTCGGCGGCGACGTGCCGCCACATGAGGTGGGTCTGTGGGAAGCCGTGCAGCAGCACGACCGGGCTGCCGGAGCCGGCGACGGCCGCGGTGAGCGTGACGCCGTCGGCGACGGTGACGCGCCGGTAGTCGAATCCCCTGATGGTCGGGTTCACGGTGGTCCTTCCTGTGGTACCGGTGAGGTGGCGGGAGCGGTGGTCTGCGGGGACCACGTCGTCCGGCGTCGAGCCTGCCCGGGGCCGGTCAGCGACCGGTCAGCAACGGGTCAGTGGCGCGCGGACCCGGCCGTGGGGAAGCCGGCGGTCGGGCGTGCCTAGATTTGGTGCCATGACCAGGCAGTCGACGGCACCCGCGGTGGCCTTCGGCGTGCTCGGGCCGGTGGAGGCGGTGAACGACCTCGGTCCCGTCGCGCTGAAGGGCCCCCGCCAGCGGGCGGTGCTGGCCCGCCTGCTCGTCGCCCGGGGCCGGGTCGTGCCGGTCGACCGGCTCGTCGGTGACCTGTGGGAGGAGCCCTCGGACGGCGCGGTGGGGGCGATCCGGACGTTCGTCGCCGACCTGCGCCGGGCCCTGGAACCGGGCCGGCCACCCCGGCAGCCGGCCCGGCTGTTGGTGACCGATCCGCCCGGGTACGCGCTGCGTGCCGCGCCCGACGCGGTGGACTCCTGGCGGTTCGAGGCGGCGATCGCCGAGGCGGGCGAGCTGCTGGCAGCGGGCGGGCCCGGTCCGGCGCTGGCCTGCCTGGACGGCGCGCTCGCCCTGTGGCGCGGCCCCGCGTACGCCGAGTTCGCCGGACAGCCCTGGGCCCGGGCCGAGATCGACCGGCTCGACGAGCTGCGGATGCTGGCCGTCGAGCGGCGGGCCGAGGCGCTGCTGGCCCTGGGCCGGGCCGCCGAGGCCGCCACCGGGCTGCGGGCCCACGCCAGCGGTCACCCGCTGCGGGAGGACGCCTGGCAGTTGCTGGCCACGGCCCTGTACCGGTCGGGTCGCCAGGGCGAGGCACTGGCCGCGCTGCGGCAGGCCCGCGACACCCTGGTGGCGGAACTCGGCGTCGACCCGGGCCCCCGGCTGCGGCAACTGGAGGCCGACATCTTCGCCCAGGCGCCGGAACTCATCCCGCCCGAGGCGCCCCCGCCGGCGCGGGCCGACGCCGTGCCGCCCGCTCGCGGCGGCACCGAACAGGGACGCGACCGCCCGGCGGCGCCGCGCGCGACCGCGCCCACCGGCGCCCGGGAGCGTGACGACCGCCGTCCGTTCGTCGGCCGTGACGAGGAGTTGACCCTCCTGCGGCAGACCGCCGGTCACGTCGCCCGGGGCGGCGTCCCCGTGCTGGCCCTCGTCTCGGGCGAGGCGGGCGCGGGCAAGACGGCCCTGGCCGACGCGCTCGCCCGGGAGCTGGCCGCCGGCGGCTGGACGACGGCGTGGGGCCGCAGCCCCGAGTACGAGGGCGCTCCCGCAGCCTGGCCGTGGACCCAGATCACCGAGGCGCTCACCGGGGCCACCGGACCGGGTTCGTTCAGCACCGGCGCGGGGCCGTACGCCATCGGCCCCGACGAGGACCCGGCGGCGGCCCGGTTCCGGGTACACCGCGCCACCGCCGCCCTGGTGTCGGCGGCGGCCGGCCGGGCGCCGGTGCTGCTGGTCGTCGACGACCTGCACCGCGCCGACGCCGACACCCTGGACCTGCTGACCGCCCTGGTCGGCGAGCCGGAGCCGGTCGCCGGCCCGCTGCTGGTCGTGGGGACGTACCGCGCCGCCGAGATCACCCCGGAGCTGACCGCCGCGCTGGCCCGCGTGGCCCGCGCCGAACCGGTCCGGGTCTACCTCGGCGGCCTGCCCGAGCCGGCGACGGGCGACCTGGCCCGCGCCGTTGCCGGACACGCGCTGGACGCCGCGGTGGTACGCCTGATCCACCGCCGCAGCGGCGGGAACCCGTTCTTCGTCCGGGAACTGGCGCGGCTGCTCGCGGCCGAGGGCGAGTCGGCGCTGCACCAGGTCCCGGCGGGGGTGCGGGACGTGATCCGGCACCGCCTGGCCCGGTTGCCGGACGCGGCGCAGACCGTGCTGCGGCAGGCGGCGGTGCTCGGCCGCGACGTCGACCCGGACGTGCTGGCCGCGCTGGCCGGCGACCCCGCGCCGGTGCTGGACGCCCTGGACCGCGCCCTGGCGGCCGGCTTCCTCGGCGAGCACGACGCCGACGGGCGGCTGCGGTTCACCCACATCCTGGTGCGGGACACGCTCTACGGCGACCTGTCCGCGCCGCGCCGGGCCCGCTGGCACGCCGCCGCCGGCGACGCCATCGAGCGGCTGTACCCGCACGACGTCGCCGCCCTCGCCCACCACTTCGCCCGCGCGGCGAGCCGCGCCACCGCGCCCCGCGCCGCGCGCTACGCCCGGGTGGCGGCAGAGCAGGCCGAACGCCGCTTCCACCCGCACGAGGCGGCCCGCCTGTGGCGGCAGGCGGTCGCCGCCCACGACCGTGCGGGCGGCGACGACGTACGCGGGCGGCTGGACGCGGCCATGGGACTGGGCCGGGCGCTCGCCGTCACCGGCCACCTCGACGAGGCGCGGCGGCTCCGGTCGGCGGCGATCACCACTACCGTCGGGCTCGACGATCCGGGCCTGGCCGCGAGCGTGCTGACCGCGTTCGACGTCCCGGCGATCTGGACCCGCAACGACGACGAGCACCTCTCCCACCAGGTCGTCCGGGCCGCCGAGCGCACGCTGGCCGCGCTCGGCGACGACGAGCCGGAACGGCGCAGCCGGCTGCTGAGCACCCTCGCCCTGGAGTTGCGCGGCACGACCACCGACCGGGGTCACCGGGCGGCCTGCGAGGCGGAGGCCATCGCCCGGCGGCTGTCGCACCCGGCGCTGCTCGCGCACGCGCTCAACGCCCGCTTCCTGCACTCCTTCGGCCGGGCCGGTCTCGCCGCCGAGCGCGCCCGCATCGGCGCCGAACTGGTCGACCTGGCCGCCCGGCACGAGCTGGTGAGCTTCGAGGTCCTCGGCCACCTCGTCCTCCTGCAGGCGCACTGCGCCCTCGCCGACCTCACGGTCGCGGACGCGCACGCCGCCGCCGCGGACCGCCTCGCCGAGCGGTACGACCTGCCGCTGGTGGGCGTCTTCACCCGGTGGTACGCCGCCCTGCGGCTGGCGGTCGGCGGCGACCCGGAAGGGGCGGAGGCCGCGTACCGGGCCGCGCAGTCCACGCTCACCGGCAGCGGGATGCCCGGCATGGAACACGGCCTGTTCGCCCTCGCGCTGCTGTGCCTGCGCCTGTCACCCGCACCGGGGGAGCGGGGAGCCAGCGGGCCGGGGCGGCACGACTGGGTGGACGGGGACTTCGGGCCGTACGAGCCCTGGGCCCGGCCCCTGGTGCTGCTCTCCACCGGCCACCGGGGCGAGGCCGCCGCCGCGCTGCGCGCCCTCCCGGAGTCACCGCACGACCTGCTCCGCGAGGCCCGGCTCTGCCTCGCCGCCCGAGCCGCCCTGGCCCTCGGTGACGGCGCGACGATGCGGTGGGCGTACGCCGAACTGGCGCCCGCCGCCGACGAGCTGGCCGGAGCCGGCAGCGGCATCCTCACCCTCGGCCCGGTGGTCCACCACCTCGGCGACCTCGCCGCCGCGCTGGGCCGCCCCGACGAGGCCGCCGCGCACCGCCGGACCGCCCGCGCGGTCGCGGCGCGGGCGGCCGGCTAGGACGGCGGCCACGCCGCGGTCCGTGGGGTGCGGCCCCTGCGGTTTTCCGCACCCCGCCCGGTGCGGTCGCCCGACGGAACCGGGCGGCCGGCCCCATGGTCGGCTCTCAGGATGAGTTCGTAGCGTGGGGGCCATGATTCGTACCGCGCACGCCCTGCTCGCCACCGGAACCGCCACGGGGGAGGCCGCACCACCGGAGGACGGCCTCGTCGGCTACGTCACCGGCCTGGTGGAACGGCTCGGTGGTCCCGGCGCGGGCCTGGCCGTCGCCCTGGAGAACCTCTTCCCGCCGATCCCCAGCGAGGTGATCCTGCCGCTCGCCGGCTTCGTCGCCGGTCAGGGGCGGATGAGTGTGGTCAGCGCGATCTTCTGGACCACCCTCGGTTCGCTGCTCGGCGCCCTCGCGCTGTACTACATCGGCGCCGCGCTCGGTCGGGAGCGGATCCGGGCGATCGCGGAGCGGCTGCCGCTGGTCAAGCTCAGCGACGTTGACCGCACCGAGGCGTGGTTCCTGCGACACGGGGTCAAGGCCGTCTTCTTCGGCCGGATGATCCCGATCTTCCGCAGCCTGATCTCCATCCCGGCCGGCGTGGAGCGCATGCCCGTGTGGACGTTCGCGGTCTACACGACCCTCGGCAGCCTGATCTGGAACACCACCTTCGTGATGGCCGGCTACCTGCTCGGTGACAACTGGCACCTGGTCGAGGGGTACGTCGGCGTGCTCCAGAACGTGGTCATCGTCGCCAGCGTGGCGGCCGTCGGCTGGTTCGTGGTCTCCCGGGTGATCCGCGCCCGGCGGGGCGCGGCAGCGGCCGTCGAGCCGGAGCCGACCCCCGGACCCGCCCCGCTGCACCACGCGCCCGACCCGGCCGGGCGGGGCACCATCTACCGCAGCGCCCACTCCGAGGGGCCGCCCGCCCCGTGGGACCGCGACGGGGTGCGCTGAGCCGGTGGAGGCGCCCCGGTCGGTGACGCCACGCCCGACCCGGATCCCCGTCGGGGTCGCCCTCGGGATCCTCACGGCCGCCGCCGAAGCGCTGTTGCTCCTCGGCGCGGCCGTCGCCGTGGCCGGCGCCGCGGCCGTGCCGCCGGCCCGCCGCCGCGTCCGCACCGCGATCCGCCGGTACGCCGCGACGCTGACGCGGTACGAGCGGGACCGGCTGGCCCGGTTCCACGGCGTCGAGGTTCCGCCCGGGGCGGCGGGCCGGCGGGAGGTCGGCTACCTGGCCGCCCGCCTGCTGCCCGGGGTGCTCGGCCTGCTCGCGTACGGGGTGCTGGCCGTCGGCGTGGTGCTGGCGTCGATCGTGGTGCGGGCCGTGTTCCGCGGCGACCTCGGCGTGACCGACGCGCTACTGCAGGCCGTCGTCGGCGCGGCGCTGCTCCTGGTCAACGTGCAGGCCGTGGCGAGCGTGGCCGCGCTGGACGTCCGGCTCGCCCGGCGCCTGCTCGGCCCGAACGCCCGCACCCTCCTGGAGAACCGGGTCCGGGAGTTGGCCGCCAGCCGCGCCGGCGTCATCGCCGCCGTGGACGCCGAACGGCAGCGCATCGAGCGGGACCTGCACGACGGACTCCAGCAGCGCCTGGTCGCCCTCGGCATGCTGCTCGGTCGGGCCCGCCGCAGCCGGGACGCCGAGCGCACCGCCGCGCTGCTCGCCCAGGCCCACGCCGACGCGCAGCAGGCCGTCGCGGAACTGCGCGAGGTGGCCTGGCGGGTGTACCCGTCCGCGCTCGACGACGCCGACCTCGGGCAGGTGCTGGAGATGGTCGCGCAGCGCTCCGACGTTCCCGTCCGCGTCCGCTGCGACCTGCCGGTACGCCCGCAGCGGCAGGTCGAGACCGTGCTGTACTTCGTCGCGTGCGAGGCGCTGACCAACGCGGCGAAGCACGCCGCCGCTACCCTGATCACCGTCGAGATCGGGGCCGGGGAGGAGTTCGTCCGGATGACGGTGCACGACGACGGCGTCGGCGGGGCCGACCCCGCCGGGCGCGGGCTGTCCGGCCTGGCGCGACGGGTCGCGGCGCAGGACGGGCGGCTGCGGGTCGACAGCCCGGCCGGCGGGCCCACCACGGTGTCGGTGGAGCTGCCGTGCGGATAGTGCTCGCCGAGGACTCCACGCTGCTGCGTGAGGGCCTGGCCCGGCTGCTGGCCGAGGAGGGCCACGAGGTCGCCGCCGCCGTCGCCACCGCCGACGACGTGGTCGCCGCCGTCGCCCGCCACCGGCCCGACGTCGTCGTCACCGACGTACGGATGCCGCCGACCCACACCGACGACGGGCTGCGGGCCGCCCTGGAGATCCGGCGGCGCTGGCCCGGCACCGGAGTCCTGGTCCTCTCCCAGTACGTCGAGAAGCGGTACGCCACCCGGCTGCTCGCCGACCGCCCCGAGGGCGTCGGCTACGTGCTCAAGGACCGGGTCGCCCAGGTGGACGACTTCCTCGACGCCCTGGACCGGGTGGCCGAGGGCGCGACGGCGTTGGACCCCGAGGTGGTGCGGCAGGTCCTGGCCGGCGCCGACCGCACCGACCCGCTGGCGCGGCTGACACCGCGCGAACGGGACGTGCTGCACCACATGGCGCAGGGCCACACCAACGCCACGATCGCCGGGCGGCTGCACGTGTCGCAGAGCGCGGTGGAGAAGCACATCAACACGATCTTCGACAAGCTGGAGCTGTCGCGGGCGGGGGGTTACAGCCGACGGGTGCTCGCGGTGCTTCGGTATCTCGGGGTCTGAGTTCTTCTTCCTTCCTGCCTTGTCTTGCGGTGCGTGGTGGTGGGGGTGTGGCCCGCCGTGCCCGGCTCCGGGCGGTCAGGCTTGATCCCTGCGCCGGGCGCGGCGGGCCAC
>NZ_JBFAAF010000112.1:0-15254 GCF_040639595.1 Micromonospora sp. NPDC023814 | reverse complement strand
GGGGAGTCCCGGCCGGTGCCGCGTGGCGTGGGGGATCGGGTGGTGGCCGGCACGGTGGCCACCGACTCCGCGTTGCGGGTCCGGGTCGACGCGGTCGGTGAGGACACCGCCCTGGCTGGCATTGGCCGGCTCGTGGCGCAGGCTCAGGCGTCCAGTGGTCGGGCGCAGGTCCTGGCTGACCGGTTCGCGGCGATGCTGTTCTACGTCGCGACCGTCGCGGCGTTGGTCACCTTCGCCGCCTGGTGGGCGCTGGACGACCCGGACCAGTCCGTCGTGCGGTCGGTGACGGTGTTGGTGATCGCGTGCCCGCACGCCCTCGGGCTGGCCATTCCGCTGGTGATCGCGTTGTCGACCGCGGTGTCGGCCAAGGCCGGCATCCTGGTCAAGGACCGCCTCGCCCTGGAGCGGATGCGCACCGTCGACGCGGTGCTGTTCGACAAGACCGGCACCCTGACCAAGGGCGCCCACACGGTCACCGCCACGGCCGCCGCCGGTGGCACCACGGAGGACGAGGTGCTGCGGATCGCCGGCGCGGTCGAGGCCGACAGCGAACACCCCCTCGCCAAGGCTCTGGTCAAGGTCGCGCAGGACCGGGGGCTGCGGGCGACCGCCCGGGACTTCCGGTCCCTGCCCGGTCGAGGGGTCCGGGCCGTCGTCGACGGCACCGCCTGGGCGGTCGGCGGCCCCGCCCTGGTGCGCGAGGTCGGGGCGGCCGTGCCGGACGACCTCGCCACGGTGACCCGGGGCTGGTCGTCGCGCGGTGCGGTGGTGCTGCACCTCGTCCGGCTGCCCGCCGACGGGCGACCCGAGGCGGTGGGCGCCTTCGCCCTGGAGGACGAGGTCCGCCCGGAGGCCCGCGCGGCCATCGCCGAGCTGCGTGCGCACGGCGTACGGACGATCGCGATGATCACCGGCGACGCCCGGCCGGTCGCCGAGGCGGTCGCCGCAGACCTGGGCTTCCGGCCGGGCGTCGACGAGGTCTTCGCGGAGGTGCTGCCCGCCGACAAGGACCGGGCCGTCGCCGACCTCCAGGCCCGCGGGCTGACCGTGGCGATGGTCGGCGACGGCGTCAACGACGCCCCCGCCCTGGCCCGCGCCGACGTCGGCCTGGCCATCGGCGCCGGCACCGACGTCGCCATCGAGTCGGCCGGCGTCATCCTGGCCTCCTCCGACCCGCGCGGCGTCACCGGCGTGCTCCGGCTGTCCCGCGCGTCGTACCGAAAGATGATCCAGAACCTGGCCTGGGCCGCCGGCTACAACGTGGTGGCGATCCCGCTGGCCGCCGGCGTCCTGGCCTGGGCCGGGGTCGCGCTCAGCCCGGCCGTCGCGGCGGTGCTGATGTCCGCCTCCACCGTCGTGGTGGCGGTCAACGCGCAACTGCTGCGCCGGGTGCGGCTCACCCCCGGACAACCGGCCGGCGGGAGGGCGGCACGGCCGGGGCGGTGACCACCTGTGCGAGGCGGTCGCCGGCGCCGCGCGTGCGGCCGGTCGCCTCGGCCCATCCGGTGGTGATGAGCAGCAGGGCCGCGATGTAGGTTGTCATCACGGCCAGGCTGTGGCCGGGCAGCGTGGTGCCCGCGGCGTCCAGCCCGATCAGCAGGTCGGAGACGAGGAACAGCGCCCCGCCCACGGCCGCCCGGCGGGAGACGCCGGTCGCGGCGGCGGCCATCAGGCTGAGCGCGAGGCTGTAGCCGAGGACCGGCAGCCGCAGCGGGCCGAGGGCGTTCCACAGCGCGACGTTGGCCGCCGCCCAGCAGACGAGGTAGCCGACGACCGCCGCGACGGGCGGCCGCCGGTGCCGCAGGAAGGCAGTCAGGAAGCCGACCTGGGCGCCGAGGAAGCACCCCATGCCGACGAGGAACGCGGTGCGGCCGGACAGCAGCAGCGCGACGTCCCCGGCGGTGGCGAAGACCAGCCCGACGGCGACCCCGTCGACGCGCCGGCGCGCCCGCAGCAGGTACGCCAGCAGCACCGGCGCGAGCAGGGGCTTGGCCAGCCACTGCAGGGCGGTCACGTCGGCCGCGACGCCGATCAGCTCGACGGCGGCCACCACGCCGAACGGCCAGAGCCGCCTCATCGGACGGCGACCGGCTGCGCGTGCGGGACGGGCTGCCAGCCGGGCCGGCCGAGCACGTAGCCGAGCCGGTGCCGCCAGGACGAGGTGGCCCGCGCGTCGGCCCAGATGGCCCGGTACTCGTGGGTCGCCACCCGCAGCGGGTTGTACGTGCCGATGTTCTTCGTCAGGCCGTACCGGACGGCGGCGCGCTCCGGCTCGAAGGTGCCGAACAGCCGGTCCCAGACGATCAGGATGCCGCCGTAGTTGCGGTCCAGGTACTCGGCGTTGGCGCCGTGGTGGACCCGGTGGTGCGACGGCGTGTTGAAGATCCACTCGACGGGTCGGGGCAGCACGGTGATCCGCTCGGTGTGCAGGAAGAACTGGTACAGCAGGCTGACCGACTGCTGGAGGAAGATCATCCACGGTGGGATGCCGAGCAGCGCCAGCCCGAGCCAGAACGGGATCGACGTCATCGGCGTCCAGCTCTGCCGCAGCGCGGTCGAGAGGTTGAAGAAGACGCTGGAGTGGTGCACCACGTGCCCGGCCCAGAGCAGCCGCACCTCGTGGTGGGACCGGTGGAACCAGTAGTAGGCCAGGTCGTCGGCGAAGAACAGCAGGACCCAGGTCCAGACGCTGGTGGGGGAGAGCTGGATCGGCGCGACCGTGTACGCGGCGGCGTAGAGGCCGATCGTCAGCAGCTTCCACGGCACGCCGATGACCTGGCTGCCGGCGCCCATGGTCAGGCTGGTGGCGGTGTCGCGCAGTTCGTACCCGCGCTCGTCGTCGTCGGGCGCGAAGCGGTAGGAGAGTGCCTCGACGGCGATGAGGAGCAGGAACGCCGGTACGGCGTAGAGCACGGCGGGGATCATGCCCGGGCTTCCCTTCTCGGCGATGCGGCGGGGGTGGTGAGGGGGGCGGTGAGCAGGGCGCGCGCCTCGCGGGCGGCGTCGGAGGCCCGGCCGGTGACGATGGCGTCGGCGAGCCGGCGGTGGCCTGCGACGTCGAGCAGTTCCGCGGCGCGCCGCTCCGGTGGCACCTCGCCGACGGCGAGCGCGCCGGCCACCAGGCTGTTGAAGGCCAGCAGGTAGGCGGTGTTGCCGGAGCCGGCGACGATGTGCCGCCAGAGCACGATGGTCGCCTCGCCCATCCCGGCCAGGTCCGGCGCGAGCCCCGCGTACTCCTCGACGGCCCGCGGGATCGCGGCCAGGGCCGCCGGGTCGCCGCGCTCGGCGCAGAGCCGGGCCGCGTCGACCCCGACGCAGGCCCGCATCTCCAGCATGTCCCGGACGAGGGTGTCGACCGGGAGGGTGTCGTGGAAGCGGGTGAGGGAGAGCGCGAGGTCGAGCCCGGCGTGCACCCGCCAGTCCAGCACCCGGGTCGCGCCGCCCTGGCTGACCCGGACCAGCCCGAGCTGCTGCAACCGGCGCAGCGCCTCGCGGACGGCGTGCCGGTTGACCCCGAAGGTGGCGGCCAGCTCCCGCTCCCCGGGCAGGGCGTCGTCGGGGCGGTAGGAGCCGCTGACGATCGCGTCGCGGATCTGGCCGAAGACGTGGTCGGAGACGGAGGAGCGGGGGACGGGGGCGAAGTCCATGCCGAGGAGTGTGGCGCAGCGCACATCAACCCGTCAACTGGTTGGACCAGCTCGGCTTGCGGCCGTGGCGGCGCGCGGGACCGGGCCGGGTCAGTCGTCGATCGTGACGCTGGTGATCCAGGACGGCGGCATCGGCGCGCCCGCCCCGATCAGCCCCGCGACGACCCGGGTGGCCTCGAGCGGCGCCGCCGGCCACGGCGTCAACCCGTCGGTCAGCACCACCACGATGTGCGGTCGGTCGCGCAGCGCGGCCTCGATCCCGACCCGCATGTCGGTGCCGCCGCCCCCGGCCAGCCGCACCTCGCCGACGGTGTGCACCCGCCGTACGACGTGCACGGCCGCGTCGCAGGAGAGCACGGTGACCCGGTTGCCGCCGACGCCGACCGCCCGGAGCACCCCGGCGACCTCGGCGAGCGCCGCAGCGAGCTGCGAATCGCCCATCGACCCCGACGTGTCCACCACGACCGCCACCCGGGGCACCGGTCGGCGCAGGCTGGGCAGCACCACTCCGCGGGTCGCCGCGGCACGTCGGGAGGGCCGGTGGTAGGTGTAGTCGACCGCTCCGCCGGCCCAGGCGGCCGCCTCGTGTACCGCGCCGGTGAGCGCCCGCCGCCAGTCCACCCGGGGTTCGAGCACCTGGGCGGCCCAGCGTTCCCACCCGGCCGGGACGGTGCCCCGGGAGCGGACGTGCGCGCGGACCGCGTGGGCCGTCTCCCGGCGGATCGCCCCCGCCTCCACCGCGCTGACGCCGCCCGCGCCGTCGCGCTCCCACGGCCGGTCGACGCCGTGCGCCCCGGATCCGCAGTCGTGCGCCCCGGCCTCGCACACCTGCGGCGGCAGCATCGGCAGGTACGCCTCGAACAGCAGGCCCGCCGGCAGCCCGAAGGTCTTCGGCTCGATCCGGTCCGGCGGCAGCGGCAGCCGGTCGGCCACCAGGTCGTCGTTGATCTCGCAGTCCTGCGCGACGTTGACCCGGTGGTGGTCGCGCCGCTGCCCGACGGGGAGCCGGTCGGCCCGGCCGTGGTGGTCGCGGAGCAGGTGGGCCACCTCGTGGATCCACACCGCCGCGAGCTGGGCCACCGGCAGCCGGTCGACGAACCCCGGCGAGACGTGGCAGCGCCAGTGCCGGTCGACGCCCATGGTCGGCACGTCCGGCGACTCCACCACCGTGACGCTGTAGAGCGCGGTGGCCAGGTAGGGGCGGCCCTGCGCCGCCCGGAACCGGGCGGCGAGCAGCTTCGTGCGGTCCAGCCGGCCGCCGCCGGCGCTCATCCGGCCAGGCGTCCCGACAACCGCAGCACGTCCGCGAAGGCGTGGATGGCCGGCGGCACCGGCCACGAGGTGTCGCGCAGCGCCGCCAGGTCCATCGCGGCGCGCGCCGCGACGTCCGGCACACCCGCCTCGACCGCCTTGCCCAGCACCACCCAGCCGGCCTCCCAGCGGGACCGGTCGACCTTCGCCTGCACCGCGGAGATCACGGCGGTGAGGAAAGCCAACTGCCGGTCGCCCCGCTCCGGCAGCCGGAACGCCGCCGGGTCGGCGAGCACCCGCTCCGGGTCGGGCAGGTCCAGGTTCTCCAGGTAGGTGACGAACTCCAACCCCGCGCCGTCGCCCACGGCGCCGATCACCGCCAGCGCCAGCGCCTCCGCCCCGGTGCCCGCCGCGTGATGGACGGTGAGCAGCCGCAGCACCATCTCCCAGGTGCGCGGCGACGGCCACGCGCCGCCGCGGGCCTCGGCGTCGGCGGGCAGGTGGTGGGTCAGCCCCGGCCGGGCGGTGAGGAAACCCGCGATCGCGCCGCGCGCCCTGGCCAGCGCCGTCGCGGTGCGCCCGGGCCGGACCTCCGGCACGGTCACCGCCGGCCACGTGCCGGCCAGGCCCCGCGCGACCGTGCGGGCGTCGTGCGTCCAGTGCAGGTGCACGAACCGGTTCGCCAGCGGCGGGGCGAGGTGCCAGCCGTCCGCCGCGCTGGTCGGCGGGTTCGCGGCCGCCACGATCCGCACCGACGCCGGCAGCGCGAGGCTGCCGACCCGACGCTCCAGCACCACCCGCAGCAGCGCCGCCTGCACCGCCGGCGGCGCGGAGGAGAGCTCGTCGAAGAAGAGCAACCCCGATCCGGTACGCGCCAGCCGGACCGCCCAGTCCGGCGGAGCCATCGGCACCCCGTCGGTGGCCGGGGAGTCCCCGACGATCGGCAACCCGGCGAAGTCCGACGGCTCGTGCACGCTGGCGATGACCGTCTCCAGCGGCAGGCCCAACCCGTCGGCGAGCTGCTGGAGGGTAGCTGACTTGCCGATGCCCGGCTCGCCCCACAGCAGCACCGGCAGGCTCGCCGACACCGCCAGGGCCAGCGCCTCGACCTTCGGGTCGGCGGCCGGCTCCGTCCGCCACGCGCGGGTGGCGGCGACGAGGTCGTCGGCGGCGGCCAGCGCCGGCACGGCCGCCGTCATCCGTCGACCCATTCCGCCAGCACGTCCCGGATCCGGAACACCGGCTGCACGTCCTCGCCGTCGTCGTCGTACATGCTCGCCTTCCCCTCCGCCAGGTCGCGGGGGCTGTAGTCGTCCTCGTCGGGGGCGTCCGGGTCGGCGCCGGCGGCCAGCAGCGCGCGGACCAGCTCCGGGCTGCCGCCGTCGCCGACCGCCACGTGCAGCGCGGTACGGCCCCGACGGTCCCCGGCCCCGATCGGCACGCCGGCGTCGAGCAGCCGCCGGACCAGCGAGACGTCCTCCACCGCGCGCAGGTGGTGCAGCAGAGTGCCGCCCCGGCCGTCGCCCAACCTCGGGTCGAGCCCCGCGTCCAGCAGCGCGGCCAACGTCGCCGCGCCGCCGTGCTGGATCCGCAGCAGCACGTCGCGCCGCAGCTCGCGCAGGGGCCGGGGCAGCCGGCCGGCCCCGCCGCGCCACGCCTGCACGGCGGCGAAGCAGCCCGCCGACTGCCCGCCGAGGGCCCGCAGCAGTTCCTCCCCGGCGACTTCCTCGGCGGTGTGCGACACCGGGTCGAGCCGGCCGTCGCCGTGGACGAGGACGTGCCACCCACCCCCGCACCGCACCGGCACCTCCACCCGCAGACCAGCCACCCTCGGCCGCGCCGTTCCGGCCCGCGCCGTGATGTCCACGCCCGCGTCGAGCCGGTCCACCGTTGTCTGCGGCTGTTCGGCGTGCGCCGTCTCGCCCTGCGCGTTCTCCGAGGTGGCCGTCCCCGGCCGTGCCGTCTCGCCCTGCGCCGCGCGCAGCCGTACCGCCGGCACCGGTGGGCGGTCGCCCGGTGACGGGACCGTGTCCGGCGTGGACGGTGCCGACGGGAACAGGGCCCGGCGCACGAGGGGGTGCAGCTCGGCGGGGCGGAGCAGGCCGTGCCGCAGCAGGTCCAGGTCGGCGGGCCGCTCGTGGACCACGCCGGCGAAGCGGGGACGGGTGAAGTGCTCCCGCTCGTACCCGACGAACGCGGCGGCCACCGTGCCGTCACCCCGCCGGTGCACCTCGGCCACCGGCCGCCCCCCGGACCAGATCATGACCCGGTCGACGCCGTAGCGGTCCTCCAGCCGGGCCAGCTCGGCGTCCAGCCCGACCGGGACCAGGCAGCCGCGGGCGGCGCTCGCGACCTCGCGGTTGAGGTAGTAGGTCTCCGGGGCCTCCGGGTCGAGGTCGACACCGGCCGCCGCCCACGCCTCGACCATCTCGCCACCGGCGACCAGCCGGTCGAAGACCTCGACCCGGCTCGATGGGGCGCCCGGGTCGACCGCCGCCGGGTACGACCCGAACGACCGGACCGTGCCGTCGGCCGCCAAGCCGGGCAGCCGGCCCGGCGACCCGCCGTACGCGCCGGCGAGTCCGTCGACGTGCGCGGCGCTCCAGTACACCGGCGGCAGGTCCTGCCGGGGGTAGCCCTCGCGCAGTGTGGGGCGGACGGTCAGCCGCAGCCGCTGCGACCCGTCGACCGTCTTCGGCGTGTCCACCACCAGCGCGACGTCGCGGTCGTCGAACCGCCCGTCCGCCGTGGACAGCACGAACCGCTGGTGGGTGGCGACGCTGGTGCGGCCGCCGAGCACGCGCGGCAGGTGCCAGCGCAGCAGGTCCGGCGCGAGGATGCCGAGGTCCGCCTCGATCCGGTCGGCGCGGGCCCGGCCGTGCTCCCGGGCCACCTCGGCCAGGTCGAACGCCACGTCCATGCGCCCGGCCGCGCAGGCGGCCCGCCAGTCACCTGCCTCCCGGGCCGCGGCGCACGCCTCGACCATCGCGGCCGGCACGGCGTACCGCCGGACGCGCTGCCAGGTGCGGATCTCGTCGACGACGGGCGGGTTCACCGGTAGACGCTCGCGATCGCCCGGATGTCCTCGTGCGGCGCGGTGACCGGCCGCTCGGCGAGCAGGGCCGAGGCCCGGCGACGCTGTCGCCGCGGCACGCCTCCGTTGATGCCCAGGTACTCCAGCGTCGGGTGGCCCTCGACGGCCTCGACGAGCCGCTTCGCGCCCCGCCCACCGACCTCCGTACGCCGCAGGTCCAGCCGGCGCAGCCGGGCGGCGGGCAGCGCGTCGGCGAGCGCCGCCGCGCCCTCGTCGCCGACCACGTTGCCGCGCGCCCCGAGGGCCCGCTCCGAGGGCGGCCGGGCCAGGTCCAGCGCCCGCCAGGCGCCCAGGTGCCGGGCCAGCGCGGTCACCCCGGCCGGGGTGATCCCGTTGCCGCCCAGACCGAGCGTCACCTCCACCCCGTCGGCCAGCTCGGCGAGGGCGGCGGCGCCGGCGTCCCCGAGGTGGTTCGCCGCCAGGTAGAGCTCCCGGACCCCGGCGGCGTGGACCAGCGCGCCGAGCACCGGCACCGCGTCCGGGCCGAAGCCGTTGCCGCCGAGGAAGAGCCGCTGCACCGGCCGCTCCCGGTCGGCCAGCGCCTCGGCCAGGGCGGCCAGCCCACGTACGCTCATCCCGACGTTGACCAGGTCCAGCGTGCGGATGGTGGAGTTCACCGCGAGCGCGGCGGCGAGCCGCCGGACGCCCTCGTCGCCGACCGGGTTGCGCTTGAGCCACAGCGCCCGCACCGTGTGGTCGCCGGCCAGCCGGGCGGCGAGCGCGTCGACCCCGGCCGGGTCGATCCGGTTGCAGCCCAGGTAGAGCGTCTCGAGGTGGTGCCCCGGGCGCAGCGCCTCGGCGACCGCCCGGGCGCCTTCCGCGCCGAGGCCGTTGGTGCCCAGCAGCAGGTGCCGCACCAGCGGCGAGTCGACCGCGGCGGCCACGATCCGGGCGGTCTGCGCCGGTCCGACGCCCTGCTTGCACAGGTCGAGCCGGCCGTCGGGCTGCACCGTGCCGCGCGGGAACTCCTCGGGCGCGACCACCGCGTCCGGCACGGAGAGGCGGACCAGCAGCGGGTCGAAGTCGGCCGGGTCGGCGAGCCCGGCGTCGGGGTCGGCGATGGCCGGGCACCGTACCGGCGTGGGATCGGTCACCAGGGCACGCTCCGGTAGTCCTTGAGGAACTGGCCGCTCACCGGCGCGCCGCGGACGCCCCGGACGATCGGGTCGTAGACCCGGGCGGCGCCGTCGACCACGTCGAGCGGCGGCCGGAACCCGAGGTCACGCTGGGCGGTCTTGCCCGGGTGCGGCCGCTCGTCGGTGACCCAGCCGGTGTCCACACTGTTCATGTGGATGCCGCTGGTCAGGTAGTCGGGGGCGACCGTGCGGACCAGCATGTTCAGCGACGCCTTGGCCATGTTGGTGTGCGGGTGCCGGGTGGTCTTGCCGGAGCGGCTGTAGCTGCCCTCCATCGCCGAGACCTGCACGACGTGCCGCTGCGGGTGGGCGCTCGCCTGCATCAGCGGGCGCAGCCGGGAGGTGAGCAGGAAGGGCGCGAAGGCGTTGACCACGTGCACCTGCAACCACTCGTGCGGGCTCACGTCGGCGTCGCTGAGCACCCACGAGTTGATCTCGCGCAGGTCGAGCGGCTGGCCCGTCTCGTCGACCTGCCCCGTCGGGAAGAACGCGTCCAACCCGGCGGGCAGCCGCCGCGCCGTGGTGGCGGCGGGCGCGGCGCCGACCGCGATCCGCGCCGCCGGCCCCTCCAGCGCCGTCGACTCGGCCGCCCGGACCTCCCGGTGGTACGCCTCCGGCCGGTACAGCGTCTGCGCCGCGTTGTTGACCAGGATGTCCAGCCCGGCGAAGCGCCGGCCGACCAGCGCGACGAAGTCGAGCGTGCCGGCCAGGTCGAGCAGGTCCAACCCGTGCACGTAGAGCCGGTCGGCCCAGTCGTCCGCGTCCGGCACGGCGGCGAAGCGGCGGGCGGCGTCCCGGGGGAACCGGGTCGTCACGATCACGTCGGCGCCGTCGCGGAGCAGCTTGAGCGCGGTGTGGAAGCCGATCTTCACCCGGCCGCCGGTCACCACGGCGGTGCGGCCGGTCAGGTCGCAGCGGGCGTGCCGCCGCTCGCGGTTCTCCGCCGCGCACGGCGGGCACATCTGGTGGTAGTCGACGTCCACCCGGCGGTAGGGCAGCTTGCACACGTAGCAGTGCCGCTCCCGGCGCAGCGACCCACGCTCCGCCGCGTCGTGGTCCGCGCCGTCCCGGGCCGGGGCGGGGGGTCGGTCGGAGACGGGCGGGGCGACGTCGGGAATCTCGGTGTGGAAGCGGGTGGCGCCGGCCAGCAGCGCCCGGTCCGCCGCCCGGGTCGCGGCGTCCCGGCGGGCCTTGGCGCGCTTCTTCACCCCCCGCTGGGCGGCCGTGACCGCCCGCTCCAACTCCTGCCGGGTCGCCTCGTCGAGGTCGGCGTCGTCGAGCCGGGCCAGGACGGCCAGGCAGGCCGCCAACTCGGCGCGGTCGACGGACACGGTGCTCCTTCGCGAAGGGGTGGCGGCGAGACCGGCCGGATTCGAACCGGCGTCCTCCAGCTTGCTGTCAAGGCGCGTCGACCTCTGCGCTACGGCCTCGCCGCGCGGGAGCATACCGAAGGCCACCGACAGCGCGCCGACTACCGTCGCGTCAGCTTCCGGGCGGCGGCGAGCAGTCCGGCGGGGGTGCGGCCCTGCGCGTCGACGGCGTCCGGGTCGGCGCCGGCCGCGAGCAGGGCCGCCATCACCTCGGTGTCCAGTGCGACCGCGGCGGCGTGCAGCGGGGTGCGGCCGTCCCGGTCGCGTTCGTCGACGTCGAGACCGGCGGCGGCGAGCGCCGGCAGCATCCTCGCGTGGTCCAGGTGGGACAGCCAGTGCATCAGGGTGCCGCCCGTGCCGTCGCGCAGCCCGGGGTCGAGGCCGTCGGCGAGCAGGGCGAGCACGCCGTCGGTGTCGCCGTGCAACGCGCGGGCGAAGACGTCCTGCCGGAGCCTGCGGATCTCCTTCGGCACCGGTCTCGCCCCGGTACGCCAGGCCCGCACCGCCGCCGCGCAGCCCAGGAGCGGCCCGCCCAGCCCGGCGAGCAGGAACTCCCGGCGCAGTTCCTCGTCGCTGTGGTGCGGGGTGGCGAGGCGCCCGTCGGCGGGGCGGACGACGTGCCAGTCGGGCCCGCACCGGATCCGGATCGGCGCGGGTGGCGCCGGTGCCGCGCGCCGCCACGCCTGCGCCCGACCCGGAAACAACGCCTCGTGCACCAGCGGGTGCAGCTCGTCCGGCGTCAGGTCGCCCCGGCGTAGCAGCGCCACGTCCGTCGGCCCCGGCATCCCGAAGGCGCACGGCCCGACGGCGGCATCGCGCCAGCTCGCCCTGCGGACGGTCGGTCGGCCGTCGGGGGCGACCTCGACGGCGAGCCGGCGGTCCGCGCTGACCTGTGTCGTCGCCCCGTAGCGGTGGGCGAGGCGGCGGGCCTCGTCGGCGAGCACCGGCAGCGCCGGCGCGTGGGCGGCGAGCGGGGCCGCGAACCAGGCGGCGTGCTGGCGGGCCTCGTCGGGGTCGACGGTGAACCCGGCCGCCTCGTACGCCGCCACCGGTCGTCCCGCCGACAGCAGCGCGGCGAGGGCTTCCACCTCCGCGGCCCGGTCGCCGGTGAGCGCCGGCGCACCCGTGTCGCCGGACGGGTACGGGTGGCCGTCGGGCGAGTGCCAGGCGAGCCGGGCGGCCGAGGCGCCGTACGCCCAGCGGCGCGCGTCGACCGCCGCCGCGTCCCAGCACCAGCCCGGCAGGTCGTGCCACCGGGGCGGCAGGCGCCGGCTGTCGGTGACCCGCAGCCCGATCCGCTGCGGGGCACGGTCGGTGAGTGGCAGCGTCGCCACCAGCAGCGGGACGCCCGGGTCGGACGGCTCGGCGCCGGTCGGGACCGGGCCGGGCAGCCGGGTGAGCACGACGACGGCACGCGGCAGGAGGGCCAGCGAGTCGGTGCGGGGCAGGAAGCGGCGCAGCAGGTCCGGGGCGAGGTCGCGCAGCTCGCCCTCGATCCGGGCGGCCTCGCCGCCGCCGTACCGGGAGGCCACGTCCGGCAGATCGATGTGCGCGTCGACCAGCGCCGCCCCGCACGCGCCCCGCCAGTCCCCGGCGTGGCGGCGGGCGGTGGCGGCGGCGACCATGCCCGGCGGCGAGGCGTACCGCAGGAGCCGCAGGTGCCGCTCCCGCTCGCGTCGGCGCTCCATGTCGGCGTCCCCGTTCCCGTCGGGAGCGGGCCGGCCGGGATCGAACCGGCGTCCTCCCGATTAGCAGTCGGGCGCGACGACCTCTGCGCTACGACCCGCTCGCCGGGGAGTGTAGGGGGTGCGGACCGGCCGGATTCGAACCGGCGTCCTCCCGGTTTTGGAGACCGGGCGCGACGACCGCTGCGCTACGGCCCGCACGGATCGGGCGGGACGACGCCCGGGCGGCGGACGGGCCGGATTCGAACCGGCGTCCTCCTCCCTGCCAAGGAGACGCGACGACCTCTGCGCTACCGCCCGCCGCGAGCGAGTGTAGGGCACCGTTGTGGGCGACCTCGCTGTGCAACGAGTCCTGGTCGGTGGCGTCGTCCAGCCGCTGCGCGCCCACGAGGCCACGCTCGCCCGCGACCCGACCAGCGAGTGCCGGGACCTCCCCGACCCGCCGGGCTCGACGCCGGCCAGGGCTCCAGCACGTCGTGCTGCGTCAGCCCGGGGCGACCACCGGGTCCGCCGGCGGCTGCGCCACGGCGCCGCCCGGGGACCGCCCCTCCTCGTCGGCCGGTGCCCGCCTTGCGTCGCCGGCCGGGGGCCCCGCCGCGCCGCCGGCCCCGGCCTCGACGCCGCCGGCCGCGTAGCCGGTCCCGCCGCCCACGGCCTCGACGGCGGACGCCGCCGGCCGGTCACCGCGCGCGCGGGCGCCGACCTGCGGGTACTCGGCGGTCTCCGCGCCACCAGTGGCGGCTGCCATGACCGCCGCCGCGGCCAGGTCCGCCACCCGCTTCGCCTCCCGCTTCACCCGGGCACGGACCTCCTTGGCATGCTGCTCGGCGGAATCCGCGGCCCGGCGCACCTCGTCGAGCCGGTGCAGCTCGTCGGCCAGTTCCTGCCGGGTCTCGGCGAGGCGCTGCTGCAGGTCGGTGAACTCCCGCTCGGCGCTGCCGCTGTCCTGCCGCGCCTGGGCGAGCTGTTGCTGTGCCGTCTCCAGCTCGGACTGCAACCGGGCCAGCGCCTCCCGCCGGTCCCGGAGGCCCTGCTGCGCCGCGGCGAGCTGCTGCTGGTGGGCCGCGGCCTGCTCGTCGGCGCGCTGGCGGAACGTGGCCGCGTACTGCTGCGCCTCGGCGATCAGCGTCGCGATCTCCTGCTCGGCCGCCGTGCGCTGGCCGGCCAGCTCCCGCTCCGCCGCCGCGCGCTGCTCGGTGATCTCCTGCTCGGCGGCGGACCGCCGTTCGTTGATCTCCCGCTCCACGCCGGCCTGCCACTGGCCCAGCTCCTGCTGGGTCTTCGTGCGCGCCGCCTGCACCTCCTGCTGGATCTGGGTACGGGCCGCGGTCAGGAACGCCTCGGCCTCGGCGCGGGACTGTTCGAGCTGCTGGGCGCTCTGCTCGTCGATCCGCTTGGCCTCCTGGAGCGCGTGGTCGTGGGCCGCCTCGCCGGCCGCCCGCAGGCGCTCCGCCGCCTCGCGGATCCGGGCCAGCTCGGCCTGGGCGTTGGCGCGGCGTTCCTCGTGTTCCTGCTCGTCCTGCGCGCGCCGGGCCGCTGCCTCATCCGCCAGCTCCCGCAGCGTCGTGGCGGCGTGCTCCCGGGCCTCGGTGAGCGCCCGCTCCGCCTCGGCCCGCAGCTCGGCAGCCTCCTGACCGGCGGCGTCGGTGATGACCCCGGCCTGCTTCTCCGCCAGGGCCAGGATCTGGTCGACCATCGGCCCCAGGTCGCGGAAGGACGCCCGGTCCGGCTGTGCCGGCCGCTCGCGCAGCTCGGCGACTTCCGCGTGCAGCCGGTGCAGCTCGGCGGTCAGCTCCCGCAGCTGGCCCGAGGCCCGCTCCCGCTCGGCGGCCAGCGCCGACCGCTCGCCGTCGACCTGTTCGACGTACCGGTCGACCTGCCGCTTGTCGTAGCCGCGCAGTGCGAGGTCAAAGCTCGGCCGCGAGGTCGCGTCCTCGCGTCCCGCGAACGGCTCCTCGCCGTGGGACATGCACCCTCCTCCGTACGATCGCGACCGCCACACCGGCGGGAAGTCCGCGCCACGGGCCGTGATGTGGCGCCACGCTACCGCCGCCGCGGGGGCCGGTGGAACGGGGTGACCCCGCCCGGCGGCCCTGCGGGACGGATCGTGCCGGCCGCGGAGCCGTCGTAGGTGTCGGCTACTTCCGGGTGTTGTCCGACGCGACGCACAGGCACCGTGTCTGATGTGGACTCGCGTCAGGCGGGCCGGCTCACGGCGCCCGCGTGTAGTAGGCGTCGGGGCGCTGCCGGGCCGCGACCGTCGTGATGCCGGTGACGACGCCCGCGCCGCCCGGCCCGAACCGTCGGTCAGCTCGCGAGGCCGCCGGGCCGAGGGGCTGGAAGCCGACCTGGCACTACCCGGCCCGTCGCCGCCGGGGCGGCGGCCCCACGGTGCTCGGCGGTGGACAGCACCCGCGGCGGCCAGCTCACGGTGCTCGGCGGGGGACAGCGCCGGCGGCTTCTCCGGCAGCAGGTCGGCGCGCCGGCGGCGAGGCAGCCCAGGGGTATCGGCAGGTGGGTGTGCGGCGGGGTGCGGACCGCCATCACGTCCGGCCGCGCCGTCCGCCGCATCTCCCGGTGGTCGGCGTGGACTGGCGTCGGCCTGTCGACCGCCTCGATCGCGGGCGGAAGGCTGCGGTCCCGGCTGTGACGCGCGACGCCGGTCGCCGATTTGACGATCTTCCCGCGGGACGCGTAGTTTTCTCTCTGCCAGCGCGGAACGGACGAAACGGGGCGAAAGTCCCGGAGGCCGGAGCGCGGGAACAACCCCAGGTCGGATGGGTTAGCACTCATCGGAACCTGGACCGGGCGGTGCCCCGGATTCGCTGCGAGGCGGATTTGGCGAGGCGAAACCGACCGGGTATGGTTGACGACCGGCAGGGCACCGGGCGAGCTTGCGGGGGACCGCAGCGGCCGGCCTGCTGAAATCCATGATCGGTCCGGCGGAATCCGGCTCCGTTCGTGGTGTCCGGAAACTGGGTTGAAGTGGTGTGGATCGCGACAGAGCGGTTTGACACGGCGGAAACCAGCGGGTAACGTAGTAAAAGTGCCCGGCGCGAGAGCGGCGGGTG
>NZ_JBFAAF010000111.1:0-15396 GCF_040639595.1 Micromonospora sp. NPDC023814 | reverse complement strand
TGGCAGGACATGCCGCTGACCGAGGCCGCGCAGACGGTGCAGGTGTCGGCGTACCCGGACCACTACGCCCAGTGGGAGCAGCAGGCCGCCGACCTGGTCGCCGAGCACTGGAACAGCTGACGACAGTCGCATGACGCCGCTGGCCGGTACCCCGTGCGGGGTACTGGCCAGCGGCGTCCTCGCATCCGGGCGGACGGACGGCCGCGTCGGGGGCCAGGGCCGTGGTCGTCCGGAGCCGGCACGATGCCGGGCGTACAGTCGGCTGGTGGAGCGTACCGAGAGAATGCCCGCGCAGACCCGCCCGCCCGGCGTGGCCACGGCCGATCCCGGCAGCGTCCTGCTGCCGGGCCACGACGTGCCGCTGGGCCGCTACACGACGGTGCGGCGGCTGCTGCCGCAGCGCCAGCGGCGGATGGTCGGGGCCTGGTGCTTCGTGGACCACTTCGGCCCGGACGACGTGGCCGAGCGGCCCGGCATGGAGGTGCCACCACACCCGCACACCGGCCTCCAGACGGTGACGTGGCTGCTGGACGGGGAGATCCTGCACCGGGACAGCCTCGGCAACGTGCAGCCGATCCGCCCCGGCCAGCTCAACGTGATGACCTCCGGGCACGGCATCGCGCACTCCGAACGGTCGCCCGATCGGCATCCGCCGCTGATGCACGGAGTGCAGCTCTGGGTGGCGCTGCCTGACCCGGCCCGCGCCGGTGCGGCCGACTTCGCCCACCACGCCGACCTGCCCCGCTGGCGCGCCGGCGAGCTGGACGTCACGCTGCTGGTCGGCGAGCTGGAGGGCGAGCGGTCGCCGGCCGTGACGCACACCCCGCTGCTCGGTGCGCAGCTCGAGGTGCGCGGGGCCGCGCCGGCCACGCTGCCGCTGCGGCGCGACTTCGAGTACGCGCTGCTGGCCATGTCCGGCGCCGCCGAGGTCGACGGTGTGCCGCTCGCCCCCGGGGCGCTGCTCTACCTCGGCACCGGCCGGGACGGGCTCACCCTGACCGGCGAGGTGGGCAGCCGCCTCCTGCTGCTCGGCGGGGCACCCTTCGAGGAGCCGCTGGTGATGTGGTGGAACTTCGTCGGCCGCTCGCACGAGGAGGTCGCCGCCGCGCGGGAGGACTGGATGGCCGGGCGGCGCTTCGGCGTCGTCGCCGACGACCCGGCCCCGCCGCTGCCCGCCCCGGCACTGCCCACCACCCGGCTCAAGGCGCGCGACCGCAGCGGCGGCGTCCTCGGCTGACCCGGGCAGGCGTGGCCGGGCCCGACATGGGTAGTCGCCGGCATGCCGACCATCTCCCGCATTGAGGACAAGAAGCGACTGGTGCGCCGGCTCGCCGGCAGCGGGCGGGGCTTCGCGGAGCAGTACGGCTTCCGGGTCACGAACAACCCGTCGAGCCTGTTCCAGGTGCTCTGCCTCGCCGTGCTGCTGGCCCGGCGCGGCGACTTCCGGCGCGCCCTGGACACCGCGCACGCGCTGCCCGAGGCGGGCTGGGACAGCGCCGCCCGGCTGGCCCGCTCGCTGCATGCCGACCGGGTGCGCGTGCTGCGCGACAGCGGCCAGCGCGGCGACGTCGACGCGCTCGCCGACACCCTGGGCGACCTGGCCCGGGCCGTCGTCGAGCGCTACCGGGGCGACCTGCGCCGGCTGCGCGCGATGGCGCACCACGACCCGGCCCGGGAGCGCGAGCTGCTCACCGAGCTGCCCGGCGTGGACGCCGCCGTGGCCGACCTGTTCCTGCGCGAGGCGCAGGCGCTGTGGCGGGAGGTGGCGCCGGTGGCCGACCGCAGGGCGCTGGTCGCGGCCCGCCGGCTGGGGCTGGGACGCTCGGCCGACGACCTCGCCGGGTTGGCCGGCAGCGGCGAGTCCGAGCGGCTCGCGTGGCTGGTCGGGGCGCTGGCCCGGGTCGACCTGGAGCAGCGGTACGCGGAGCTGACGCCCTGACGTGCGGGGTGCGCTGGCCCACAGTTCGCCGATAATCCTCCAAACGGGGGATGGCGCATCGTATGATGATCTCGGCAGTGATGATCGCCCGGTTCGGGCGTACATCAACCGCCTGGTGGTCGCGGCCCGGTTCGGGCCTCGTCGACCGTCGGTCAGGTTCTGCGTGGCGCCCCGGTCGCGGTTCGCGGCGGGGGCGCCCGCCTGTCCGGCCGCTACCCGCTCACCTGGCCAGGCCGGCCAGCAGGTTCACCGTCACCGCGATGACGAACGCGCCGAACAGGTACGACAGCATCGAGTGCCGCAGCACCGTCCGGCGCATCTCGTTGCTGGTGAGCGAGGTATCGGAGACCTGGAAGGTCGCCCCCACGGTGAACGCCAGGTAGGCGAAGTCGGAGTAGCGCGGCGCCTCCGGCTGGTTGAAGTCCACCCCACCGTCCGGCCCGGTGTAGTAGATCCGCGCGTACCGGGCGGCGAACACGGTGTGCACCACCAGCCAGGACAGCAGCACGCTGAGCACGCCCAGCCCGCTGTAGACGTTCCAGAGGCTCGTGGCGGGCCCCTGATGGGCGCGGGTCACCACGACGCCGACCGCCAGCAGGCTGGTCAGGCAGGCGACGAGCAGCAGGGAGTCGCGGGCCGCCCGGTTCGGGTCCTCGTACACCGCCAGCCGGGCCGTCCGGTCCGCGTCCATCGGCCACACCTTGTGCCAGACCAGCACCAGCCAGCTCAGCGCGGCGGCGTCCCAGCCGACCAGGGGGGCGAACTCCAGCGAGGCCGTCAGCGCGGTGAGGCCGCCGGCCAGCAGCCCGACCACGCCCATCACGGTGAGCTGGACGGCGGCCGGGGTGTGCCCGTACGGCCGCGCACCGTCACCCGTCACGGTCCCGCCTCGCGGAGGCACCGCCGCCGGTCAGCCGAGGCGCGGGCAAGGCTCAGATGCCGCGCAGGTGCTGCGAGACCCGCTGGTGCCGCTCCCGGGCCTGCGCCGCCCGCTGGGACGGGCCGACCTCGGGCGCGGCGTCGATGTGTGCGGAGCGGGCCACCTCGTTGCCGTTGGCGTAGTCGACCGGTGGCAGGGCCCGCAGGGCCTGCAACACGTCCGGCGGGGCGCCCTCGCGTTCGGCCTCGCGTACCACGTCGTCCTTCCCGGCCGGGTAGTCCAGGCTCGACAGGTACTGCAGCACGTCGGCGTAACTCGCCATGGTGTCGGCTCCTCCGGGCATCGATCCGGTCACGACCGGCGGCGGTTACCCGCCCGGCGGCCCGTCACGCGCCGTCCGGCGGGGAAATCCGCCGCCGTTTCCTGGACGGGGCACCGGGTACGCGCAGCCCGACGCAGTCGCGGAAGGAGCCACGGATGAACTACGACACCTTCGTCGACCAGGTCGCCCGGCGCACCCACATGTCCTCGGAGCAGGCGGTGGCGCTGACCCGGGCGACGCTGGAGACCCTCGCCGAGCGGCTGACCGGCGGGGAGGTGCTGGACCTGGCGGCGCAACTGCCCAAGCCGTTGCAGGTGGTGATGAAGCCGAGGCCGCGCACGGAGTCGGCGGACCGGTTCGGTGCGGCCGAGTTCGTCGCGCGGATCGCCGTGCGGGCCGGCATCGACGAGTCGGCGGCCAGGGACGCCGCCCGCGCGGTCTTCATCACGCTCCGCGAGGCGATCACCGGCGGCGAGTTCGACGACGTGGCCACCCAGCTGCCGCGCGACTACCGGATGCTGGTGGAACCCGCGATGGCTCCCGGCGCCACCCTGCGCCGCTCCTGACCGGGCCGGCAGACCCGCCGACCGTCCGTCCCGCGACCCGGCACGGCGGTCGGAGGTCGGGGTGCGACCCACCCCGACCGAGCCACCCCGACCGGCGGTCAGGCGACCGCGCCGGCGGCGCGCAGGGCGGCGACGTGGCCGGGGTCGAAGCCTGCCTCGGCCAGCAGCTCGTCGGTGTGCTCGCCGGGCTGCGGCGGCGGGCGGCGCAGCGCCGTCGGCGTGCCGGAGAAGCGGGGCGCCGGGGCCGGCTGGGTGACCCCGCCCTGCTCCACGAAGGTGCGCCGGGAGGCCAGGTGGGGGTGCTCGGGCGCCTCCCGCCAGTCCAGCACCGGCGCCACGCAGGCGTCCGACTGGCCCAGCAGTGCCGTCCACTCGTCCCGGGAACGGGTGCGGAACAGACGCGCCCACGCCCGGCGCAGCGCCGGCCAGTTCGCCGGGTCGGTGCGGTCCAGCGCCACGTCCGGGTGCAGCGGGAAGCCGCTGCGCCGGACCAGCTCGTCGTAGAACTGCGGCTCCAGTGCGCCGACGGCCAGATACCGGCCGTCGGCGCACTCGTACGTGTCGTAGAACGGGGCGCCGCCGTCGAGCAGGTTCACCCCCCGCGGGTCCTGCCACATGCCCAGCCGGCGCAGCGCGTGGATCTGGGTGCTGAGCACCGCCACGCCGTCCACGATGGCCGCGTCGACCACCTGGCCGCGCGCGCCGCCGCGCACCGCGTACAGGGCCGAGACCAGGCCCAGGGCGAGCATCATCCCGCCGCCGCCGAAGTCGCCGAGCAGGTTCATCGGCGGCACCGGGCGCTCCCCGGCCCGCCCGATCCCGTGCAGCGCCCCGGTCAGCGCCACGTAGCCGATGTCGTGCCCGGCGTACGGGGCGGCCGGGCCGTCCTGCCCCCAGCCGGTCATCCGCCCGTAGACCAGTCGCGGGTTCACCGCCAGGCAGTCCGCCGGGCCGACACCGAGCCGCTCGGTCACCCCCGGCCGGAAGCCCTCGATCAGCGCGTCGGCGCCGCCGACCAGGGCCAGCACCACCTCCCGGCCGCCGGGGGACTTCAGGTCCACCCCGATCGAGCGGCGCCCCCGGTTGAGCAGGTCCGGGTGCGGGCTGCCGAACGCGCCCGGGTCCACATCGGTGGCCCGGTCCACCCGGACCACGTCCGCGCCCAGGTCGGCCAGCATCATCGCGGCGAACGGGCCGGGCCCGATGCCGGCCAGCTCGACCACCCGTACGCCGGCCAGCGGGCCGGCCGGCACGTCCTCGGTCATCGGCACACGATAGGCGCTGCGCGTTTGCGCCGTAAGGGGCCGGGAACCCGCCGGGCGAGAGGCGGGAGGTGGCGTGGTCGACGACCGGATCAGGGTGGCCATGCTGCACGGTCCCGGCCGGCCCGACGCCGACGGCGTCAGCGACTACGTGGCGCACCTGGTCGAGGCGCTGGACGACGTGGGCGTCGAGGTGACCCCGGTGCCGGTGCGTCCCGACGGGGACGGGGGCCGCTGGCGGGCCGCCACCGTCCGGGCCGCGCGCCGGGTCCGCGAGCTGGCCCCCGACGTGGTGCACGTGCAGTTCGCGCCGTCGGCGTACCGGTTCTCCGGTCAGCCCGGCCTGCTGCCGTGGCGACTGCCCCGGCGGGTGCCGCTGGTCACCACCCTGCACGAGTACGGGTGGTGGGCCTGCCCCGGCTGGCTGCCGGGCCGGCTCTGGTCGGCGGCGGAGCGGGCCCGCTGCTGGGACCGGGAGTCGGGCCGGCTGGTGCCGGCCAGCGCGGCGGTCATCGTCACGAACCCCGGCCACGGGGACGTGGTACGTGCGCGCACCGGTCGCGCCCCGACGCACATCCCGATCGCCCCGAACGTCGCCGACCACGTCGGCGCGGCCACCGCCGGGTGGCGCCTGCGGGCCGAGCTGGGTCTGCCCGAGGGCGCCCCGCTGCTGGCCTTCTTCGGCTTCGTGCACCCCGTGAAGGGGCTGCGGCACCTGGTCGAGGCGCTGCCCGACCTGCGGGGCGACCACCCCGAACTGCGGCTGCTGGTGGTCGGCGGGTTCACCTCGCAGGCGTTGCCGGAGCAGGAGGCGCGGGCGTTCCGTGCCGAGCTGACCGGGCTGGCCCGGCGGTGCGGGGTGGCCGAGGCGGTGACGTTCACCGGGCACCTGCCCGCCGAGCGGGTCTCCGCCGCGCTGCACGCCGCCGACGTGGCGGTGCTGCCGTTCACCGCCGGGGTGAGCACGAAGAGTGGCGCCCTGCTCGCCGCGCTGGCGCACGGCGTGCCGACGGCGGTGACGGTGCCCGACTCCGCCGACGACGAGCTGCGCCGGGGCGGGGCGGTGGCGGTGATCGGGCGGCGCCGGGACAGCGCCGCGATCGCGCGCACCGTGGGCAGGCTGCTGGCCGATCCGGTGCTGCGCCGCCGGCTCGCCGAGCGGGGGCGGGCCTTCGCCGCCGCGTACTCCTGGCCGAGGGTCGCCGCCGCGCACCGCGAGCTCTACGCGCGGACGCTGGGGCGGGCCGGTGCCTGAGGCGTACGCGGACATCCTGGTGGTGGACCTGCTCGGCGGGATCGGCGACCTGCTGATGCTGCTGCCGGCAGTGCACGGCCTAGCCCGCCGCAACCCGGGCGCGCGGCTGCGGGTGCTCACCCACGACCCGGGGGCGGAGCTGGTGCGCGCCGACCCGGCGGTCGCCGAGGTGCGCACCCCCCGCCACGGCCGACCGGGCGCGGAACGGGAGGCGGTGGTCGAGGCGCTCGCGGCGGCGCGGCCGGACCTGGCGGTCAGCACCACCCGCTACGACGGCATCGCGGAGCTGCTGGAGGCCGCCGCCGCTCGGGTGGTGACGAACCTGTGGCGTGGCCCGCCACCGCACCAGCCGGTGGGCGCGCGCTACCTGGAGATCCTGCACGCCGAGGGGCTGCTGGACGCCGCCGACCGGTCCGCCCGCCCGCGTGTGCACGTCGACGACGACGCGCGTCGCGCCGGGGAGCGGGCGGTGGCCCGGTTGGTGGGGGAGCCGCTCGCGCCGCCCGTGGTGCTGGTGACCGACGTCGGGATGGCGGTGAAGCGGTGGCCCGGGCGGCACTGGCGGGCCCTGGCCGGGGAGCTGGCTCGGCGCGGTCACCCGGTGCTCACCGTCGGCCCCGTCGACCCCGACGCGCCGCTCGGGGTGCCGTTGCCCCGGTCCGACCTGCCCACGCTCGCCGGCCAGTTCGCCGCGGTGGGCCGGCGCGGTGGGGTGGTGGTCGGGCCCGACACCGGGCCGGTGCGGCTCGCCGCCGCCGCCGGCGCCACGACGGTCGCGCTGTTCGGCCCCACCGACGCCCGGCGGTACGGGATGGGCGGCACGGATATCCAGGGGTTGCCGGGGTGCCCGCACCGGCGCCCCACCGCCATCACCGAGCAGCCGTGCTGGTGGGAGGCGGGCTGCCCGCTCGACCCGGCGGGCCCGGCGTGCATGGCCGACCTCGACGTGGACGCCGTGCTCGCCGCCGTCACCGCCCGCTGACCGGCCTCCCCGCCGACTGACCGGCGTCGCCGTCGGCTGACCAGCGTCGCCGTCCGCTGACCGGCGTCGCCCGTCCGTGGGGCGACCGGCCGGACTGCCGTTCCCGCTGGTCAGGACGTGGTGGCGGCGGGTCGGGTCCGTCGGAGGGCGCCCCGGGTGTACATCGAAAGCGGGACGCGGATCTCGGCGGCCGGCACGACGCCCGGCTCCGACGGCGCTGCGACGGTGGGAGCGTGACGACGAACGCCGCGCCGACGACAGCACCCACCGATCCCGCCGCCGCACCCCGCCGCCTGCCGCTGCCGGACGTGCTGCGCGGGGTGGCGATCCTCGGCACCCTCGCCACCAACGCGTGGCTCTTCGCCACCCCCGGCGCGGAGGCCCGGTTCCTCACCGACGCCACGGCGATCTCGGCGGCCTCCGCCGGCGGGGCGGAACCGGTCGCCGCCGTCGTCGAGGGCATGTTCCGCTTCCTCGCCAACGGCAAGTTCCTCGCGCTGCTGACCATCCTGTTCGGCGTCGGCCTGGCCATCCAGCACCGCTCGGCCGTCGCCAGGGGGCGGCCCTGGCCCGGCCGGTACGGGTGGCGTGCCCTGCTCCTGTTCGTCGAGGGCGCCCTGCACTTCGTCCTCGTCTTCGCCTTCGACGTCCTGACGGGGTACGCGGTCGTCGCGCTGCTGGTGGCGTGGCTGCTCGCCCGTGCCGAGCGGGTCCAGCGGGCGGTGCTGTACGCCGCCGGCGCCCTGCACGTGACGCTGATGGTGCTACTCACCCTGGCCCTGGCGACCGCCCCGCCGACCGCGTCGGCCGACCCCGCCGCCGTCGCCGCCGACGCCCGGGTGTTCACGGCCGGAAGCTGGGCCGACCAGGTGGCGTTCCGCCTGGACAACTGGCTGGCCCTGCGCGCCGAGCCGATCGTCAGCTTCGCCCTGCTGGTCTTCCTGTTCCTGCTCGGCGTCCGGCTGTTCCGGGCGGGCGCTTTCGACCCGGACGTCCGGGGACGCGCCCTGCGGCGCCGGCTGCTCGCCGTGGGCCTCGGGGTCGGGTTGCCGCTCAACGCGGCCACCACCCTCGCCGGGCCGGAGTTCTTCCTGCTCGACCGGTACGTGTGCGCGCCGGTGCTGGCGTTGGGCTACCTCGGTCTGGTCGGGGTGCTGCTGGACCGGGTCCGCCGGCCCGGGCCGGTCACCGCCGGGCTGACGGCGGTGGGGCGTACCGCACTGTCCTGCTACGTCGCGCAGAACGTGCTGTGCGTGCTGGTCTGCTACGGGTGGGGCCTCGGCCTGGCCCGGGCCTGGCAGGACGCGTCGCCGTGGTGGGTGCTGGGGCTCTGGGTGGCCGTCGGGCTGACCCTGGCCGGCGGGGCGCGCTGGTGCCTGCGCCGGTACGGGCAGGGTCCGCTGGAGGCCCTCCAGAAGGCGGCCCTGCGCCGACTGCCGGCCGGCAGCCGGCGGTCCGGGCGTCGACGGGCGCCGGGCGCGTGATCCCGCGTGCCCGCTCGAACGGGGCGCGCGTGATCCCGCGTGCCCCGTTTGCCGCGCCCGCCGAGCCTGCCATAACCTTGTCGCCACGAGGGGAGTACTTCCCACGAGCCATCCCGGTCAGTACGGCGTGCCCGGAGCACGCCTCGGGTGGTTGCCCACAAACGGTGGGTGAAGGAGACCTCGAACATGACACGGTGTTCGAGGAGGCTCCATGCCCGATTTGTCGTACCTTGCCGCCACCGAGATCCAGTCGGTCGGCACCCCCACGCTGTGGGGCGTCACCATCGCCGCCGTGCTCGCCCTGCTGGCGCTGGACTTCCTGGTCACCCGCCGGCCGCACGAGGTGTCGATCCGGGAGGCGCTGGGCTGGTCGGCGTTCTACATCGCCCTGCCGCTCGCCTTCGGCGCGTGGGTCTGGTCCCGCTACGGCTCACAGCAGGGCGTGGAGTACCTCACCGGTTACCTGGTGGAGAAGTCGCTCTCGGTCGACAACCTGTTCGTCTTCATGCTGCTGCTGGCCGCGTTCGCGGTGCCGGCGGTGCTCGCCCAGCGGGTGCTGCTCTACGGCATCGTCGGGGCGCTGGTGCTGCGCGCGGTCTTCATCGCCCTCGGCGCGGCGGCCCTGCAGACCCTGGACTTCGCCTTCCTGCTCTTCGCGGTCATCCTGATCGTCACCGCCGTGAAGCTGCTGCGTGACGCCCTCTCCGGGCACGAGCAGGAAGTCGACATCAACAAGATGCGCTCGGTGCGGCTGCTGCGCAGGTTCATGCCGGTCACCGAGGACTACCACGGCACGAAGATGACCGTGCGCCTCGCCGGGCGGCGGACGCTCACCCCGTTCGCCCTCGTGGTGGTCGCCCTGTTCGCCACCGACGTGGTCTTCGCCGTCGACTCGGTGCCCGCCGTCTACGGCATCACCGAGGATCCGTACCTGGTCTTCGCCACCAACGCGTTCGCCCTGCTGGGGCTGCGCGCGCTCTACTTCGTGCTGCACGCCGCGCTCAGCCGGCTGGTCCACCTCAGCTACGGTCTGGCGATCATCCTGGCGTTCATCGGCGTCAAGCTGGGCCTGCACTGGGCGCACGGCATCTGGGCGGGCGTGCCGGAGATCCCCACCCTCGCCTCGCTGGGCGTCATCATCGGCGTCCTGGTGGTCGTCACGCTCACCAGCCTGCGGGCCACCCGCGGCGCCGCCCCGGGCAGGAAGGAAGTGGTGGTCGAGCGGCGCTGAGCGTCACCCGCCGCGGTGCCGTTCCGGCCGACCGCACCTGCCCGCCCCACCCCGGGTGGTACGACTGACGGGTGGGAATCGTGTCACCGGGCTTCCAGGGCCGGCCCCGCTCCGCGGAGCCGGCCCTGCCGCCGGGGCAGTACCTGACGGAGGACTTCCCCGTGCTCTCCGCCGGCCCGACGCCGAAGGTGCCGCTGGAGACCTGGGAGTTCGTCATCTCCACCGAGTCCGGCGCGGAGTTCCGCTGGAGCTGGGACGAGCTGATGGCGCTGCCCCAGGAGACCCCGACGGTGGACATCCACTGCGTCACCCGCTGGTCGAAGCGCGACACCGACTGGCAGGGCGTCTCCCTGGACACGCTGCTGGAGGGCATCGACACCGGCGCAGACTACGCGCAGGCCCACTCGTACGGCGGCTACACCACCAACCTGCCGCTGGCCGACCTGCGCGGCGGGCGGGCCTGGGTGGCGCACTCGTACGACGGCGGCCCCCTGCCGGCCGAGCACGGCGGCCCGGCCCGGCTGCTCGTGCCGCACCTGTACTTCTGGAAGTCCGCCAAGTGGGTGCGCGGCATCCGGCTCACCACGGAGGACCAGCCCGGATTCTGGGAGACCGCCGGCTACCACGACTACGGTGACCCGTGGCGTGAGCAGCGGTACCAGGGCGATTGACCGCCCCGCTGCGGTGGCGGGTGGCCCGGCTCGCCGAGCGCCGGGCGGAGACGCCGACCGCGCACACCCTGGTGCTGGAGGTGCCCGGCTGGCCGGGGCACCTGCCCGGGCAGCACGTCGACGTGCGGCTGACCGCCCCCGACGGGTACCAGGCGGCGCGGTCGTACTCGCTGGCCGGACCGGCCGACGGGAACCGGATCGCGCTGACCGTGCAGCGAATGCCCGACGGCGAGGTGTCGCCATACCTCGTCGACGTCTACGCCCAGGGCGACCCGGTGGAGGTGCGCGGCCCGGTCGGCGGCTGGTTCGTCTGGCGGCCGGAGGAGGCCGCGCCGGTGCTGCTGGTGGCCGGCGGCTCGGGCGTGGTGCCGCTGATGGCGATGGTGCGGGCGCGCCGCGCCGCCGACAGTCGCGCGCCGTTCCGGCTGCTCTACTCGGTGCGCACCCCCGCCGACGTGTTCTACGCCGACGAGCTGCGCGCCCGCGTCCGCGACGACCGGGGCCTGGACGTGACGTACGTGTACACCCGCCAGGCGCCGGAGGGCTGGCGGGGGGAGCCGCACCGGATCGGCCTGGCCGACGTCAGCAGCCACGGCTGGCCGCCCGAGCTGGAGCCGCTCTGCTACGTCTGCGGCCCGACCGGCTTCGTGGAGACCGTGGCGGACCTGCTCGTCGGGCTCGGCCACGAGAGCCGGCGGGTGAAGACCGAGCGGTTCGGCCCGACCGGCTGAGCGTCGAGGAGGAGTGTCCGATGACCGAGCTGTCGTACCTGGACGGCAACATGCTCGACGGCCCGTTGCGGGAGCTGTTCGCCGTCGACCTGAGCGCCGCCAGCGGGCGGTGCGCGCACTGCGGCACGCTCGGCCCGCTGGCCGGCCTGCACGTCTACTCGCACGCGCCCGGGCTGGTGGCCCGCTGCCCGAACTGCGCCGAGGTGATGTTGCGGCTGGTCCGCTCGCCCGACCGGGCCTGGCTGGATCTGCGCGGGGCCACCTTCCTCCAGGTGCCGATGCCGCTGGACCAGCCGCACCCGGGCCCGCTGTGACGGCGGGCCCGGACGCGGGCGGGGCGGGCCCGGCAGCCGGGACGGGCGGAGGTGGGGCGGTGGACGAGGACCTGCGGGCGCGGTCGGCGCGGGAGGTGTTCGAGGACCACCTGCGGCTGGCCGCCGAGCACCGGTTCGCGGAGGATCTGGCGCGCAACGTGTCGCCGTCCTGCGTGGTGCTGGAGCGCCGGGGCGTGTTCCGGGGGCACTCCGGGGTCCGGGAGCTGGCGCGCTGGCTGGAGGAGGAACTGCCCGGCGGCGGGTACGCGTACACGAACAAGCTGGTCGAGGGTCGGATGGCGTTCCTGGAGTGGACGGCGGACGCCGAGGGCGTGCGGGTCCGCGACGGGGCGGACTCGTTCCTGATCGAGCAGGGCTGGATCGTCGCCCAGACCATCCACTACACCGTCGAGCGCACCGGCGGCGGGTGACGGCTCGCGGCGCGATCGGGCGCAATCCGCTGGACATCGCCGGTGGGGGCGGCGACAGTTGTCCGCCGTGAGATATCTGCGTACCGCCGGGCCGGTCGGCATTCGCCGGCCCCGGCCCGCCGACGAGGCCGAGTTCGTCGCGGCGGCCCGGCGCAGCCGGGACCTGCACCACCCCTGGCTCTCCGCCCCCGACGACCCGACGAGGTACGCCGCGTACCTGGCCAAGATCCGGCGGCGGGACCACGCCGGATACCTGATCTGCGACCGGGCCTCCGGCGCCATCGCCGGGTACGTGAACATCAGCGGGATCCTCATGGGCGCGCTGCGCGGCGGGTACCTGGGCTATGCCGCCTTCCTGCCGTACAGCGGCACCGGGCACGCCTCGGCCGGCATCGGCCTGGTGGTCGCGCACGCCTTCGACACGCTCGGCCTGCACCGGCTGGAGGCGAACATCCAGCCGGGCAACGAGCCGTCCCGCCGGGTGGCCCGCCGGCTCGGCTTCCGGCTGGAGGGCTACTCACCCGAGTACCTGTTCATCGACGGGGCGTGGCGCGACCACGAGCGGTGGGCGATCACCGCCCCGGCCCCGGCCGGGCCGTAGGCGGTCAGCGCCCGGGCCGGCGCGCCTCGGGGCGCTGACCGCCGAGGCGCTCGATCCGCCCCTGCTTGTGCTCGACGCGCCGCCGCTGCCGGGGCGTGAGGTGTTTCCGGCCGCTCTGCCGCAGGTAGATCGGCTGCCGCTGGTCGTTGGACATCGGCATGCTCATGGCGCAGTCCTCCCGTCGCCCTGGTGGACCACCATCGTGCATCCGGGCCGGGTGAGACGAACCCACCCGGCCCGGGTGATCCGACGTACGCGTGCGCGTGCCCATGCCGTCGGTCGTCGACCACCGGAGCGGTCTCGCCCGGAGTGGTCGGCCCGACGGGGTACGCCCGGCTGGGCGAGTGCGGAGAATGCCCGATCTGCCATGTTTGTCAGGGCGTGGCGTGGGAACGGGGCCGAAATGACGAAACCTCGTGTGGTGATCGTGGGGGCCGGGTTCGCCGGATACCACGCGGCGAAGACGTTGAGCCGGTTGGCCAGGGACCGGGCCGAGATCGTGGTGCTGAACTCCACCGACTACTTCCTCTATCTCCCGCTGCTGCCCGAGGTGGCCGCCGGCGTGGTGGGGCCGACCCGGATCTCCGTGCCGCTGACCGGGACGCTCGACGGGGTGCGGGTGGTCATCGGCGAGGCCGACCACGTCGACCTGCAGAACCGCTGGGTCGGCTTCACCCAGCCGGAAGGGGACCGCAACCGGCTCGCGTACGACCGGCTGGTCCTCGCCGTCGGCAGCGTCAACAAGCTGCTGCCGATCCCCGGCGTCACCGAGTACGCGCACGGCTTCCGTGGCCTGCCCGAGGCGCTCTTCCTGCACGACCACGTGGTCCGGCAGATCGAGCTGGCCGAGCAGGCCGAGGACCCCGCCGAGCAGCAGGCCCGCGCCACCTTCGTGGTCGTCGGCGCCGGCTACACCGGCACGGAGGTGGCCGCGCACGGCCAGCTCTTCACCGACGAGCTGGTCTCCCAGCGCCCCCGACTCAAGATCCGCCCGAGGTGGATGCTGTTGGACGTCGCGCCCCGGGTCCTGCCCGAGCTGGACAAGCGGATGTCCGACACCGCCGACCGGGTGCTGCGCCGGCGCGGCGTCGACGTGCGGATGGGCACCTCCGTGGCCGAGGCCACCGCCGACGGGGTGAAGCTCACCGACGGCGAGTACGTCCCCACCTGCACCCTGGTCTGGTGTGTCGGCGTGCGCCCCGACCCGTTCGTCGCCGAGCTGGGGCTGCGGACCGAGAAGGGCCGCCTGGTCGTCGACGAGTACCTCAACGTCCCCGGCTTCCCCGAGGTGTACGCCTGCGGCGACGCCGCCGCGGTGCCGGACCCGACCCGGCCCGGGCAGATCTGCGCGATGACCGCGCAGCACGCCCAGCGGCAGGGCAAGCTGGCCGCGCACAACATCGCCGCCTCCTACAGGCAGGGGCGGCGCAAGCCGTACCGGCACTACGACCTGGGCTGGGTCGTCGACCTGGGCGGCAAGGACGCGGCGGCGAACCCGTTGAAGGTGTCGCTGTCGGGGCTGCCCGCCAAGGTGGTCACCCGGGGCTACCACCTGCTGGCGATGCCGGGCAACCGGGCCCGGGTGGGCGCCGACTGGATGCTGGACGCGGCGCTGCCCCGCCCGGCGGTGCAGCTCGGCCTGGTTCCGGCCAACGCCGTGCCCCTGGAAAGCTCCTCGCCCGAGGTGACCGTCCGGGCCCGCTGACGAGCGCCGCACCCCGCCGGATCCGCCGTTGCCCCGGGGCCACCGGGCGACCGGACCGTGTCCCGGGCACGGGGGCGGGTGAGCCCTCGGCGGTCAGGCCGGGCCGGGTGGTGGCTCGTCGGCGGCGGCGAGGGCGGCGTCGGTGGCGGGCCGGGCGCCGGCGACGAACGCGTCCAGGGCCGCCGCGTGCAGCACCCCGCCGGGCACCGGATCGCGCGCCGCGCGGGCCGCCAGCCGGGCCACCGGCAGCCGTCCGGCGCGCGGCGCGGCGGCGAGGACGAGGTTGCCGTACCGCCGGCCGCGCAGCATCCGCCGGTCGGCGACGAGGCAGACGTCGGCGAAGACGGCCCGCAGGGTGGCCGCCTGCACCCGGATGAAGACCAGCGGCGGCAGGTCCGTCACGTTGACGAGGTAGAGACCGTCCGGGCGCAGGGCCCGGGCCACCTCGGCGGCGAACTCGACGGTCGTCACGTGCCCGGGCATCCGGGCCGCCCGGTAGATGTCGGCGAACACCAGGTCGTACCCGCCGCGCGGGGCGCTGGTCAGCGTGTCCCGGGCGTCGGCCACCCGCACGTGGACGTCGGCGGGCAGGGCCGGCAGCTCCCGCGCCACCAGGTCGACCACGGCCGCGTCCCGCTCGACGACCAGTTGTGCCGAGCCGGGCCGGGTGGCGGCCAGGTAGCGGGGCAGGGTCAGCGCGCCGCCGCCGAGGTGCAGCGCGTCCAGCGGCCGGCCGGGCGGCGCGGCCAGGTCCGCCACGGCGGCCATGCGCCGTACGTACTCGAAGTGGAGGTGGCGGGGGTCGGCGACGTCCACGTAGGACTGTTCCACGCCCGCGGCGAGCAGTGTGCGCCCGGTCGGTCGGGCCGGGTCCACGACCAGCTCCAGCCGGTGCGCGTCGACGTCCATGCCGGCACGCTAGCCGAGCCTCGGGGGCGGGCCGGCGGGCTCCCGCAGTTGACCATGTAAAGAGGACGCGAAAGCTCGGGACCGCTCTTGCGAAGCACCCTGGGGAGTCTGCG
>NZ_JBFAAF010000110.1:0-15423 GCF_040639595.1 Micromonospora sp. NPDC023814 | reverse complement strand
GCCCGGCGGGCATGGGTCGGGGGGCGGCGGGTGACGCCCGGCCGGCGCGGTGCCGCGCTACCCGCGCGGCACGTAGGCCGGCAGCACGCCGCCGGCCAGCGCCTGCGCCACGGTCTGGGCGGTGGCGTCGCGGGGCGACAGCCGACGCGGCCCCTCGGGCCAGGCGATCCCGAGCTCCGCGTCGAGGGGGTTGACGGTGCGTTCGGCCGCCGGGTCGTACGGCGACGAGCAGAGGTACACGACGGTGGCCGGCTCGGTCAGCGCGCAGAACGCGTGCCCGAGCCCGGCGTCGAGGTGGACGGCGCGGCGGTCGACGTCATCCAGGCGCACCCCCTCCCATCGGCCGAAGGTCGGCGAGCCCACCCGCAGATCCACCACGACGTCGAGCACCGCCCCGGAGACGCAGGTGATGTACTTGTCCTGGCCGGGTGGCACGTCCACCAGATGGATGCCTCGGATCACCCCCCGTCCCGAGACGGAGACGTTGGACTGCGCCACTCTGAACGGTCGTCCGACCGCCTCGGTGAAGCGGCCCGCCTGGTACCACTCCAGGAACAGGCCCCGGTCGTCGTGGTGCTGCTCCGGAGTGACCAGCCACGAACCCTCGATCGTCAACGTCCGGATGTCCACCGCTCTCCTCCTCACCCGTCGCGGAACTCGCGGGCCGGTCACGGCCGTCCGTCGAGCCAGCGAATCGGAAAACCGACTCGGCGTCCACCGGCCACGCCGGGACACCATCTATCCATTGTGGACGATGGTGCCGACGGCGTGGGCGTGGCGATGACGCACCGGAGGCGACGATGAGCGCGCCGACGCCACGACTGCTCGTGACCGGCGCGGGCGGGTTACTGGGCCGCGAGTTGGGCGAGGTCCTCGCCGGCGGCCGGCACACCGCCCTCGACCGGGCCATGCTCGACATCACCGACGCCGCCGCGGTCCGGCACGCGGTGCCCGGCCACGACGTCGTCGTCAACGCCGCCGCCTGGACCGACGTCGACGGGGCCGAGTCGGACGAGGCCGGCGCGACCGCCGTGAACGGCGCCGGCCCGGCCAACCTGGCCCGGGCGTGCGCGCGCAGTGGGGCGCTCCTGATCCACCTGTCCAGCGACTACGTCTTCTCCGGCGAGACCACCGTGCCGTGGCCGGAGGACGCTGCGCCGGCCCCGCTGAACGCGTACGGCCGCAGCAAGCTCGCCGGCGAGCGGGCCGTGCGCGGCCTGCTGCCCGTCGGGGGCTACGTGGTCCGCACCGGGTGGCTGTACGGCCGCCACGGCCCCAACTTCGTCCGCGCGGTGCTGCGCCGGGCCGCCGAGACGGAGTTCGTGGACGTCGTGGACGACCAGCACGGCCAGCCCACCTGGGCGCGCGCGCTCGCCGGCCGGCTGGTCACGCTGGCCGGGCTGGCCGCCGCCGGGCGGGCGCCGGCCGGGATCTACCACGGCACGGCGGCCGGCCGGACCACCTGGTACGGCTTCGCCCGGACGGTCTTCGCGCTGCACGGCCTCGACCCGGACCGCGTGCGCCCGACGGGCAGCGGGACGCTCGCCGCCCGGCCCGCCCGGCGGCCACGGATCTCCGTCCTCGGGCACGACGGGTGGGCGCGGGCCGGCCTCGGCCCGCTGCCGCCGTGGCGACGGATGATCGAGGCGGCCGTGGCCGAGGAGCGGAGCCGGGCCGAGCCGGCCGGCGGAGACCGCACGCGACGGAGGTCGGCATGAACGCGACGAGGATCCTCGTCACCGGCGGCGCCGGCTTCATCGGGTCGCACTACGTCCGCACCCTGCTGCGGCCGGCGGGACCGGGCGGCGTCCGGATCACGGTGCTGGACAAGTTGACGTACGCGGGCAACCTCGCCAACCTGCGCCCCGTCGCCGGCCACCCGGCCTACCGTTTCGTCCGCGGCGACATCTGCGACAGCCACCTGGTCGACCGGCTGGTTGCGGAGCACGACCAGGTCGTGCACTTCGCCGCCGAGTCCCACGTGGACCGGTCCATCGCCGACGGCGGTGACTTCGTCCGCACCAACACGCTCGGCACCTACACCCTGCTGGAGGCGGTCCGGCGACGGCACGGCGACCGCGCGGTCTTCGTGCACGTCTCCACCGACGAGGTGTACGGGTCGATCGAGCACGGCACGTGGCCGGAGACGGACCCGGTCCTGCCGAGTTCGCCGTACGCCGCCGCGAAGGCCGCCAGCGACCTGCTCGCCCTGGCCTTCGTCAGGACGCACGGGCTCGACGTGCGGGTGACGCGCTGCGCCAACAACTACGGCCCGCACCAGCACCCGGAGAAGCTGGTGCCGCTGGCGATCACGAACCTGCTCGACGGCGGGGACGTCCCGCTCTACGGCGACGGGCTGCACGTGCGCGACTGGCTGCACGTCGACGACCACGTCCGGGCGCTGGAACTGGTGCGGACGCGGGGCCGGGCCGGGGAGGTCTACAACGTCGGCGGGGGCACCCAGTTGACCAACCGGGAGATGGCCGATCGCCTGCTGGCGGCCTGCGGCGCCGACCCCGACCGGATCCGCTACGTCGAGGACCGCAAGGGGCACGACCGGCGCTACGCGGTCGACTGGAGCAAGATCAGATGCGAGCTCGGGTACGCACCGCGCAAGGACCTCGACGGCGGGCTCGGCGAGACGGTCGCCTGGTATCGCGCGAACCGCGCCTGGTGGGAGCCGCTCCGGCGCCGCCCGGTGTTGCGCAAGCTGGGAGACCGTCCGGGACGGACAGCGGGTTAGCCTGACTGTCCTCGATCGACACCGGACGGGAGGTCCGCGATGGTGTCCGTCGCCTGTCACGGTGGCGCCCCGCCGGAGGGCCCCCGGGTCGCCGGAGCCGGGGGGAGCGCGGAGGCGCCCGAGGTCGACCCGCGGCATCTGTCCTGGTGGACCGGAACCGATCCGGACGGGCGGACGGGCCCGCGGCGCCGCGCACCCGCCGGGCGGGCGCCGGCTACCGGCGCGGACTTCTGGCGGTGGTGGGGCGACCCCCACGGTGCCGACGCGGACGCCGACCCGGCGGCGACCGACGTCGGACCGGGTGGGCCCGGGCTCATGCCGTAGCCGAGCGGGATCGCGCCGGGTACGAGCACGGTGGTCGGTCACGACCACGGGCGAAAGTCACTCACCGTCGTCACGGGCTCGCCCGTACGCGCCGGATGTGATATTTTTCGCCGAACTGAGAGGAGCCGTCCCCCGCGGCCCATCAGTACGACTCTGGGATAGCACGCAGCTGCGACGAACGCGATGTCCACATGCGCCCATCGAGGAGACACCGTGCCGGTGCCCTGTCGGGACCGTGCTCTGCCTGGTTCCCCGTTGCCGACCGGCACCACCGCGCGCGTCCGTACGACCGCCGCGGCGATCTGATCCCCCTCGTTGAGATGACCTTCGGCGAGCTGGATGCGCTCCCCCTCACCGCCCTGGTGACCCGGCCCGTCACGGAGCAGTTCCCCGACCTGCGGCCGGGCGCCGCACGGTTCGACGCTCCCGCCGGCACCCTGGTGCACCACGCGGTCCGCGACGTGATGACCCGCTATCCCGCGCGGGCCGGCGCGGACGTCGCGCACCCGCGGTCCCGCACGGTGCTCGACTGGGCGGCCGGCCGTTTCCGTACGCTGATCGGGGCACCGGGCGGCATCGTGTCGTTCGGCGCCGACATGACGAGCCTGACCGAGGGGTTCGTCCGGTCGGTGGCGCCCGCACTCCGCCCCGGCGACGAGGTGATGTGCACGGCTCTCGACCACGCCGCGAACGTGGACCCGTGGCGCGAGTCCGCCCGGCGGCAGGGTGCCGTCGTCCGGGTGGCGGGCCTGTCGCCGAGCGGCGAGCTGACCGTCGACGCGGTCACCGAGCAGCTCAGCCCGCGTACCCGGTGGGTCGCGGTCACCGCCGGCTCCAACGTCCTCGGCAGCGCGCCGGACATCCCGGCGATCTGTGCGGCCGCGCGGTCCACCGGCGCGCGGATCTTCGTGGACGGGGTGCAGGCGCCGGCGCACCGGTTCGTGGACGTCGCCGCGTGGGGCTGCGACGCCTTCGTCACCTCCGCCGACAAGTGGTACGGCCCCCGGTGCGGGGTGCTGTGGAACCGCGACGGGCGGCCCCGGTCGGTGGTCGCCCGGACCACCGACCGGCCGGGGGCGGCGCGCGGGCCGGGCATCGAGGCGGTCCTCGCCGCGGGGGTGGCGGCCGAGGTGCTGCTCCGTTGGGACCGCTCGGCCGTGTTCCGGCACGGCGAACGCCTCGCCAACCTGCTGGCCCGCGGCCTGCGGATGATCGACGGGGTGCGCGTCCTCGGCCGTCCGGACGGCAGGTCCCCGATACCGATCGTGTCCTTCCAGGTCGTCGGCCGGTCCGCCGCCGAGGTGGCGGCGATCCTCGCCGCCGAGGGGATCACCGTGGGGCACGGCGCCTTCGGCGCGGAGGGGGCGCTGCGGGCCGTGTCGCCCGACGCGCCCGAGTCCCTGCGCGCGGGGGTGGCGCGCTACACGACGCGGGACGACGTGCGGGCGCTGCTCGGGGGCGTCGCGGCGATCGCCTCCCCCCGGGCCTGACCCCGCCGGCCGGGTGCGGCACCGGCATGGCCGGCGGGGCCGCCTGTCTCACAGCTTGCGGAGTTCCCCTCCGGCGGCGCGCGGACGTCGTGTCGGCCGAGCCGGCCGTGCCACGATCGGGCAGCCGGCCACGGCGAGCGGGGCCGGCGGGGGGCGGGGAGGCGCCGGTGGACGTACCGGGGGCGTCGACGTCCGGGCCGCTGGTCCTCGACGGCGGGCTGGGCACCGAGTTGCAACGGCACGGCCGGTCCGTGTCCGCCCCGTGGTGGACGGCGCGCTGCCTGCTGGACGCCGCAGGCCGGCGCCTCGTCGCCCGCATCCACGGCGCGTACGTGGCGGCGGGAGCGGACGTGCTCACCGCCGACACGTTCCGCACCACCCTGCGGACGGCGTACCGGGCCGGGACGGACGAGGCCACGGCCGCCGGTCTGGTCCGTACCGCCGTGGCGCTGGCCCGCCGGGCGGCCGACCCGGCGGTGGCCGGCCGGCGGGTGCTCGTCGCCGCCTCCGTCGCTCCGGTCGAGGACTGCTACCGGCCGGACCTGGTGCCCGGCGCCGCGGTGCTGCGGCGGGAGCACGGCTGGCTGGCCGACCGGCTCGCCCGCGCCGGCGTCGACCTGGCGCTGGTCGAGACCATGAACACCGTCCGGGAGGCGGTCGCCGCCACCCGGGCGGTACGCGAGCACGGCCTGCCGGCCTGGGTGAGCTTCGTCTGCACCGGCGACGCCCGCCTGCTGTCCGGTGAGGACGTCGCCGCGGCGGCCGACGCGGTACGGGCGGCCGGCGCGGCGGCGGTCCTGGTCAACTGCACCGACCCGGCGGGCACCGACCGGGCGTTGCGACGGCTCCGCGCCGCGGGGCCGGGCCTGCTCGGCGCGTACCCGAACGTGGAGGACCGCAGCGGGGTGCCGCCGGCCACCCCGGTGGACCGTCATCTCCCGCCCCGCCTGACGCCCGACGCCTTCGCCGACCTCTGGGCGGCCTGGCGCCCGGTCGGGCTGGGCGTCGTCGGCGGTTGCTGCGGCACCACCCCGGCGCACATCGCCGCGCTGCGGTCCCGCCTGGCGCCGCGCCCGGGCTGACCGTGCGGGCTCAGGCGGGCAGGCCGGCGGCGGTCACGCCCAGCTCCGCCAGCTCGGTCGTCACCCGCTCGCGCAACGCCGCGCGCTCTGTCGCGGGCAGCAGCGCGGCGTCGACCCCGATCAGCGTCATGGCGGCGAGTTCGGCCACGGTGAAACCGTGCCACTCGACGGCGAGCCGGTGCTCGGCGAGCAGGTCGGTGTGGAACATGCTGGGATCGTCGGTGTTGAGGGTGAGCCGCACCCCGGCGTCCCACAACCGGCGCAGCGGGTGCGCCCCCGGCTCGGAGACCACGCCCGTACGCAGGTTGCTGGTGGGGCAGACCTCGAGGACCACGCCCCGGTCCCGCAGCGCCGCCACCAGCCGCGGGTCCTCGACCGCCCGGATGCCGTGCCCGATGCGCGGCGGGCGGAACGGCAGGCAGTCCCAGACGCCCTCGGGCCCCACCGCCTCGCCCGCGTGCGGCACGAACGGCATCCCCCGCGCCGCCGCCCACCGGACGGCCTCCCCGAACAGCGACGCCGGGCGCCGCGGCTCGAAACCGCCGAGGCCGAGCGCCACCACCCCCCGGCCGGCGCCGGCCACCGCCCACTCGGCGACCTGCTGGCACTCCTCCGGCGGCCCGCCCCGGACGTGGTCGACGACGAAGCGCATCGTGACGCCGGTGCGGCGGCGGGCCTGCTCGGCGCCCCGGGCCACGGCGTCGAGCTGCTCGTCGAACGGAATGCCCGCCCCCCGCCGGTGCGTGCCGGGGCTGAACGTCACCTCCAGGTGGCGGACGTTCTGCCGGTGCGCCGCGTCGGCGAGCTCCTCGGTGATCAGTTCGAGGTCGGCCGGGTCGCGCAGCGCCGCGCAGCACTGTTCGTACAGATCTGTGAAGTGGCGGAAGTCGCGGAAGCGGAAGAGTTCCACCACCGCCGCCTCGTCGAGCCGACCGAGGTCGAGGCCGTGCCGGCGGGCGATCCGGAGCAGGGTGCCAGGCCGCACCGACCCTTCGAGGTGCACGTGCAGCTCGACCTTGGGCAGGCGGGCAAGGACGTCGGTGAGGTCCTGCCCGGCCGGTACGGCGGTCGTCACCGGGCCGATTCTAGGCAGGTCGCGGATGGACAAAACGGGGTGTACCGGCGTCGCGGGAATTTCCGCAGACAGGAGGGCAATCTGGAAGAGGCAGTCATGTACTATGTCTAAGTAAAGAAGCGCGGCCGGGTCCGCGCTGCGGCATCGAGGAGCGCCGTGAAAGAGCAACGGGACCGTCGGACGTACGGCCAGCAATGTGGGCTGGCCTTCGCACTGGACGTGGTGGGTGAACGCTGGACGCTGCTCATCATCCGCGAGCTGCTGGTCCGGCCTCGCCGCTACCGCGACCTGCTGGACGCCCTGCCGGGCATCGGCACCAACCTGCTCGCCGACCGGCTGGCCTTCCTGACCGAGGCCGGCATCATCGAGCCGCTGGACGCCGAACGGCGCACCGCGGGCTACGCGCTCACCGAGCTGGGCGAGAAGCTGCGGGAGCCGGTCCTGGTGCTGGCCCGGTTCGGGCTGACGCTGCTCGCCGAGCAGCCCGTCCGCACGGGCGCCTCGGTCACCCGGGCCTCCTGGGCCGTGCTGGCCATCGAGTCCATGGTCGACCCGGCCCGGGGCCTCGCCGACGAGGTCTACGAGTTCGACATCGAGGGCGAGGTGTTCCACGTCCGCGTCGCCGACGGCGAGGCCCGCACGGTGCAGGGGACGGCCGGCGCGGACGCCACGCTGCGGGTCGCCACCGATGCCCGGACCTTCTTCGATCTCGGCAGCGGCGCGATCGAGCCGGTCGAGGCCGTGGTCAGCGGGGCGGTCTCCGTCACCGGTCCGCCGGCGGCACTCCCCCGCTGCCTCTACCTGCTCGGCCTCGGCGGCCGACCGGCCGGCGAGCGGGCGCTCTCCGCGGCGGGCGCCGGCCGGCGCTGACGCTCGCCGCCGGCCGGCGCGCGGCGACTCAGCTCGACGTGCGCGGGCCCGGACAGCCCGCCGTCCACGCCGGCCGGCGGCTCCGCGAGGGCGACCTGGAAGCCGAGCCGGCCCCGGAGGGCGTGCCGGCTGCTGATCGCCATCAACAGCTCGGCCAGCGACTCCAGCGCCGGCGCCCGGTCGATGCCGCCGACGTCCACCGGGGCGAACCCGAGCCGGCGCAGCAACGCGCTCACCTCCGCCTTGGCTGGCGGATGGTCGCCGGCCAGGGGCACGGTGACCGGGCGCCCGTCGAGGACGGGCTCGTCGAGCATGCCGGCCGGCACGGTGTTGAGCGCCTTGACGACGCGCCACTGCGGTAACAGTTCCGCTAGCAATCGTCCCCCGGATCCCGCGGGAGCGGGCAGGGCGACACCAGCCTGCGGCGGGTTCGTCGCATCGATGACCGTACGCCCTCGTCCGCCGTCGAGCCGGCCGGCCAGGGCCAGCTCCACGGCGGCGGCGAACGGCAGCATCAGGACGACCAGGTCGGCCCCGGCGACGACGGCGCCCGTCGGGACGGACCGGATTCCGGGGTACGGGGCGAAGGGGTCGGGCGGCCGTACCGGGTCGCCGCGACCGGCGATCAGCACCGGTCCCCCGTGCGCCGCAAGTGCCCTGGCCAGGGCAGATCCCATCCGACCGCGTCCGATGATGCCGACGATCATGGGCGGGGCCGCGTCGCGAGGTGGGGGTACGAACCGTGGGGTGCGATCGTTCGCATCTCTCCGCTCCGGGTCGTGGTCGAGAGCTGCCCGGCCTGGGCCGGACACGATTCGATCGGGTGCCGCCGGTTGCCGCAGCCAAGTTTCCGGCACCGTTCTTGACGGCCACTTGACGCCGGGATGACGCCGGGTCGGCTACCCAGTGCGACAGCTCCGCCTCTTTAAGTATGGAAGTTCTTCACTTAAAGTGGGGGAGCACTGAGCACAGCGCCACGACAGCTGGGGGACGTGTGAACCGGACCGAGATCGAACTCCGAATTCAGATCCTCGGTCCCGTCCGAGCGACGATTCGCGGCAGGGAGGTCGACCTCGGCCCCCCGAAGCAGCGGGCAGTCCTCGCCCTGCTGGCCCTGCGGGCCGGACGACATGTGCCGCTGGACGACCTGATCGCCGCACTCTGGGCGGGACAGCCACCGACGAGGGCCGCCAACCTGGTCCACACCTACGTCGCGCGGTTGCGCCACGTGGTCGAGCCCGACACGCCTCGACGACAGCGGACCAACGTCATCGTGTCGGTGCCCGGCGGGTACCGGCTGACCGTCGCCGACGACCAGCTCGACCTGCAGGTGTTCCGCGCCGGCGTCCGGCGGGCGTCGGCGCTGCGGGACAGCGGCGAGCTGGAGAGCGCGTTCGCCCGGTACGGCGAGAGCGTCGACCAGTGGCAGGATCCCCAGATCGGCGACCTGTCCGTGCTGCTGGCCGAGCAGGACGACATCGGCCCGCTGCGGCAGGAGTTCCTGGCCGCCGCGCTCGACTACGTCGCGCTCGGCCTCGAGCTGCACCGGCCGGACGCGGTCCTGCCGCTGGCCGAGCGGCTGGCCCAGGCGGAGCCGCTCAACGAGCGGGTGCAGGCCCGGGTGCTCCAGGCGCTCACCCACATCGGCCAACGCGCGTGGGCCATCGAGCGGTACGCCGACGTGCGCACGAGACTCAAGCTCGACCTGGGCGTGGACCCGGGCCCCGAGCTCACGGCGGCGTACCGGGAGGTGCTGGACGCCCGGCCCGGCGTCCACCAGCCACCGTGGCGGGGGCCGGCACCGGTGGTGGACGAGCTGATCGGGCGGGCGGCGGACCTCTCGGCGGTCTGCGACCTGCTGCGCGAGTACCGCCTGGTGAGCCTGACCGGGGCGGCCGGCGTCGGCAAGACGGCGCTCGGCCTGGCGGCGGCGGAGGAGCTGCGGGAGCGGTTCGCCGACGGCGTGGCGGTGGCCGACCTGGCGAACGTTCGCACCGGCCCGGACCTGACCCGGGCGGTCGAGGTCGCCGTCGACGAGCCACCGACCCGGGGCGCCGGCCGCTGCGACCCGCTGGTGCACCGGCTGCACGACCGGAAGCTGCTGCTCGTGCTCGACAACGCCGAGCTGGTCACCGACGAGGCCGCCGACCTGGCGGACGACGTGCTGCGGAACTGCCCGCAGATCACCATCCTGCTGACCTCGCGGGAGCTGCTCGGGCTGCCCTACGAGGCGGTGTACCCGGTGCGGCCGCTGGGCGTGGACGCGGAGCCGGGCCATCTGGCCGCGCAGCCCGCCCTGCAGTTGTTCGCCCGGCGGGCGGCGCAGGTGCGGCCGGGATTCCGGCTCACCGAGTCCAACGTCGAGGCGGTGGCGTCAGTGTGCCGGGCCCTCGACGGGCTGCCGCTGGCCATCGAGCTCGCCGCGGCCTGCCTGCGGACGCAGCGCCTGGAGACGCTGGTCGACGGGCTCGACGACCCGCTTCGCCGGATCCAGCCGCCCCGCCGCGGCGTGCCCAGTCACCACCGCTCGCTGCACGCCGCGGTGCACCGCAGCATCGAGCTGCTGGATCCGGCCGAGCAACGCTGCTTCACCGCGCTCGGCGCGATGCCGGCCGCGTTCTGCCTGGAGGCGGCGGCCGTCGCCGACAAGGCGATCGCCGGCGAGCCGCGTACGGTGCAGATGCTGCTGGAGCGGCTGGTGGACAAGTCAGTCCTGGAGGTCCGGCACAGCTCGTCGGGCCGGCGTTACCGGATGCTGGGCACGGTGCACGCCCTGGCCCGGCAGCTCCTGCACGAGCACGGCGTGGACGGCGAACCCCCCGCCGTCGGCTGCACCTGCGGCTGCCACACGGGTCGCTGAGGCAGGGGACAAGCGTCAATTTCTGCTATATGATTCTCCAGTAGATCAGCCGGTCGACGGGGCGGGAGATCGCACATGGACCAGCGCCACCTGCTCATGCACCAGGCGATGCTCGGTGACCGACGCCGCGTCGAGGCGTACGACCGGGCGCTGGCCGCGGCGGTCGACGAGAACACGGTGGTGGCCGACGTCGGCGCCGGCACCCTGGCGCTCACCGCGCTGGCCCTGCGGCACGGCGCCGCCCACGTCTACGCCGTCGAGGCCGATCCCCAGGTCGCCGCCGTCGCCGACCGGATCATCAAGGCCAACGACTGGGACGACCGGGTGACCCTGGTGGTCGGGGACGCGCGCCTCGCCCGACTGCCGCGCCAGGTCGACGTGACCGTCTGCGAGCTGATGGGCAACCTCGGGCCCGAGGAGGACATGGCCCGCATCCTGCGCACGTTCAACCGCCGCAACCTGCGACCCGGCGGGGTCGTCGTGCCCGAGCGGGTGGTCACCCGGCTCGCCGCCGTGCAGTTCGACGACGAGGGCTGGGGCATCTGGAGCGACGACTTCCTCGGCATGCGGCTGGACGTGGTCCAGGAGCTGGTCGAGCCGTCGGCGCACCTGCACTTCCTCAGCCGCGAGCCGGTCCTGCTCGGCGAGCCGGCCGTCCTCGTGGACACCGGCCGCGGCGACACCGGCCTGCGCGCAGCCCGGCCGCTGGCCCTGCCGCTGGAGCGGGACGGCACGCTGCACGCCGTGCTCGGGTACTTCACCGCCACGCTGGCGCCGGGCATCGGACTGTCCAACATGCCCTCCTACCTCGGCTGCAACTGGGCGGTCTTCGTCTGGCCGCTGCGGCACACGCGGGTCGCCGCGGGCGACACCGTGCACGTGCGCCCCCGACGTCCGGAGGGTCCCGCCGCTCGGGACGTGACCCGGTGGCGCCTCGACTGTCACCTCGACCGGGCGGACAAGCGATGATCATCTACACCGCGGCGTCGGTGCACGACCTCTCCATCGACGCCGACCAGCTCGCCGGCCTCACCTGGTCCGGCCACGCACTCTGGTACGCCGACCAGGGCCGCGGGCAGGCCACCTGCCTCGACCCGCGCACCGGCGCCCCCGGGCACACGCTGTCCTGCCCGGACCTGGTGGCCGGGCTCACGTCGCTCGGCGGGCACCTGCTCTACGCCACCGACGGGGCGCTGCGGCTCTGCGACACGCAGACCGGCCACATCCTGCGGGACGTGCCGAGCCCGCGGCCGGGCGTGCCGATCTGCGGGATGGAGGCGGGCAAGGACGGTATCTGGCTGGGCTGGTCCGACGCGCTGGAGCTCCGGCACGCCTCGGACCTGCGGCTCCTGGCCACCGTGCCCGCCCCGCTCGGCGTCACCGGGGTGACGGTGACGGACCGGTACGTCGCCCACACCGACCGGCTCGGCGAGGCGATCACCGTCTTCGACCTGCGCGCCGGGCGGAACGTGCTACAGATCCACGTCGACGGCCGGCCCACCAGCCTGACCTGGGACGGCCTGCGCCTGTGGTACGGCGACGCCGCCAACCTGCGCCTGCGGGCGCTGGACGTGCCGGGGCTGTCCGCGACGACCGCCTGACCCGGCCTGCTGACCCCTCGGCAGAAAGGCGCACGATGGTTCCGTCCAAGTTCATCTTCGGCCTCTCCCCCCTCGGTTCGGCGGCCCTGCGCGCCGCCCCACCCTCCGGATCGCGCCGTCCACCGCTCGCACCCGGTGGGGCGGGGTTGGGCGCACGCGCGTTCGTCATCGGTTCGGTGGCGACCGCGTCACTCGCCGCGGGGCTCGCCGCAGCCGCCGGCACGGCGCTCCGGCACGGCCGGCCGGCCGGCCGCCGCCGCTTCGCCCGGGAGGTCGCGCGAACGGTCGCCCGGCTCGGCCCGACGTTCATCAAGGCCGCGCAGGTGCTGGGCACCCGCCGTGACGTCGTGCCGGCGCTGCTCTGCGAGGAGCTGTCCATGTTGCAGGACGACGTGCCGCCGATGGACGCCGCGCAGAGCCGGGCCGCCCTGCGCGAGGTGTACGGGGACCGGCTGGACAGCGTCTTCGCCTCGGTCGAGGAGACGCCGGTGGCCAGCGGCAGCATCGCCTGCGTCTACCGGGCGACGCTGCCGGACGGGGCCACCGTCGCGGTGAAGCTACGCCGGCCCGGGATCGGTCCCCGGATGGCCGCCGACCTCGGCCTGCTGCGCCGGGGCGCCTCGGTGGTCGCCCGGCTGCCGATGTTCCGCGGCGTGCCGGTCCGCGAGGTGGTGGACAGCCTCTGCGAGTCGGTGCTGGGCCAGCTCGACCTCGGCCGCGAGGGACGCGACCTCGACCGGCTGCGCGAAGACCTGGGCGGGGTCCCGCGGGTACGCGTGCCCCGGGTGCACGCCGCGGCGAGCCGGCCGGCGGCCATCGTGATGGACTTCATCCCCGACCTGGCCGTCGACACCGGCGCCCGGTGCCCCCGCGCGATGCGCCGGACGTTCGCGGCGTCGACGCTGACCGTGGTCTACCAGATGCTGTTCATCAACGGCTTCGTCCACTGCGACCTGCATCCCGGCAACCTCTACTTCACCCGCAGCGGGCAGGTGGTGGTGCTGGACGCGGGCTTCAGCGTCCAACTGTCGGACAAGATGCGCGGGCTCTTCGCGGACTTCTTCCTGAACATGTCGATCGGGCGTGGCGACCGCTGCGCCGCGATCGTGCTGGAGAGCGCGATCGGCGTCGCCGACGACGCGGACGTGCCGGCCTTCACCGAGGGCGTGAAGGACCTGGTGGCCCGCAGCTACCGCCTGTCGGCCAAGGAGTTCAGCCTGATCGCCTTCGCCGGCGAGCTGTTCGACCTGCAACGCCGGTACGGGGTGGCCGCGTCGCCGGAGCTGGTCTTCCCGCTGCTGTCGCTGCTCGTCGTGGAGGGCACGGTGCGGTCGCTCGACCCCGACATCGACTTCCAGGAGACCGCGAAGCCGGTGCTCAACCGGGCGCTGTTCGGCATCCGCTGACGACCGGCGGTCCCACAGACGGGGCAGCTCGACAGGGCCCACATCACCCGACCGCCCACCCGTCGAAGCAGCCTCGGCCCGGTCCGGCCACCCCGCCGACGTCGGACCGGGCCGAGGGCTGCGCCCGCCGACCGGTGCCGGACATGCCGAGGGCCGGTCGCCTCCGCGACCGGCCCGCGACGTTGCCGGGCGTGGTCAGCCCGGCCCGACGGCCCCTACCACCGGGCCGCCCCGGCGGCCACACCGTCGGCCCGGGCCCGCGGCCAGTCCGCCACGAGCAGGGGCACGAGCCGCAGGTCGGCGGTGGCCAGCCGGTCGAAGCGACGCCACAGCGTCGCCGCCTCGCCCGGGTCCGTGGCCCGCAGCGCCTCCCGGGCCACCTCGGCCGGGTCGCCGGCGCGGCCGTCGGGCGGCCACAGCCGGTGCACCAGGTCGCGACCGGCGTCGCCGGCCCAGGCCGGCACCCACTCCTGCAACACGACGTCGACGCCCGGCCCGCCGGAGGGGGCCAGCGGGACCGGCACGAGGGTGATGCCGTACCGCGCCAGCACCGCGACCAGCGCGGCGGCCACGGCGCCCAGCCGCGAGCCGGCGGGAACGCCCAGGGTCAGCCGGGTCCCCTCCCCCAGCCCGGCGGCGTCGAGCAGACGCCTCGCCCGCTCCGGATCACCGGCGTCGGGTGCGTCGTCGGCGCCACGTTCCGCCGCCGGGTGCCCGGGTTGCAGGACGCCGTGCTGGGTGGCGGCGCCGTCGGCGCCGGCCGCGCAGGCCGCCTCGGCCAGGGCCGCACGGTCGAGCGCCCAGGACAGCGCATGCCGTACGGCGTGGGGCTCGGCCGCCCCGCCGGTGCCCGCGGCGAGGTAGTAGCTGCACCCCGTACCGGCGAACCGGGCCGCCGGCGACGGCACCGACCAGGACAGCACCCCGAAGCCCGACGCCGGGTCGACCGGCTGGCCGTGCGCCGCCGCGACGACCTCGATGCGCCGCGCGGTGCGCCGGCGTACCGGGTCGGTGCCCGGATCCCACCGGGGGTTGGGCTCCAGGACGAGGTCGCCGCCCGGGGACAGCCGCTTGGCGATGCGGTACGGCCCGGCGGAGGGCGTACACCGGTACAGCTCGGGGCTCTCGGGCACGTAGTAGTCGTACTCCCGGGGGGCCGCCGCGGTGAATCCCGTGGCGAGCAGGTCGACGAGGTCGTTGGCCGGCGCGGTGAGCCGCAGGACGACGGTGTCCCCCTCGGCACGCAGCCCCGGGATCCGGGTGAACTGCTGGAACTGGGCGAACGCGGGGGCGTGCGCCTCCCAGTGCCCGAGCGCCTCGTCGTACGCCCGGTAGTAGTCCGCCATGCCCTCGATGATCTCGCCGAGGTACGGGCGCATCGCGCGGGCGAGGGGGTGGGCGGTGCGCTTGAGGCCCCGGACGACGTCGCCGGCGGTCAACTCCCGGGCGGCCTGGGCGTCCCAGCGGATGCCGTCCCGGAGCCGGATGCGCCAGGTGCGCCCGTCCGCGCTGATGCCTCCGTTGTCGACCGTGGGCAGTTCCACGGCAGCGTCCGCCACCGGCCGGACAGCCCGGTCCGTGCCGGTGGGGTACGCGAACAGCTGCCGGGTGAGCAGCCGGAGGATCTGTCCGGTCCCGATGCAGCCCGGGGCCGGTTCGTCGGGCAGCCCGCCGTCGACGGGGCCCAGGAAGCGGAGGGTGTCCGTCCCGGTGGGCGTGTCGGTGACGCGCTCCTGCTCGCGTACGCCGGTCATGCCGTCACCGCCCCGGCGTCGGGGACCGGCCCTGTCGCCGGCTTGTCGCCGCCCCGGAACACCAGCTTGGACTTGGCGGTGTTGTCCGGGTCGCCTTCGCAGTCGACGACGACGATCTGGCCGGGGGTCAGTTCGTTGAACAGGATCCGCTCGGACAGGTTGTCCTCGATGTCGCGCTGGATCGTGCGGCGCAGCGGCCGCGCGCCCAGGACCGGGTC
>NZ_JBFAAF010000109.1:0-16190 GCF_040639595.1 Micromonospora sp. NPDC023814 | reverse complement strand
GCTCCACGATCGACGGCGTTCCGCACACCCAACCATGATCCAACCCGAACGCCCCAGGTCAAGCCGACCCGCCGACGAGCACCTGACCAGTCACAGTTTGACTTGACAACAACCGTGGTGACCGATGTTCACACTGGCCAAAGACTCCGTGAACCGGGGACCTCAGGGCGAAAACTGGACCTCCGGCGATCCCTGGCCCGGTTCGGTGGCGATGATGTCAGTCGGTGTATCAGGGTATGCACTATGCTTACGCCTTGAATTTGAATGGCCCTCTGACATGACAAGAAGTACCGGTGGACGACAGGATCGCCCGGATTCAGGTCAAACTGGCAGCTTTGCCCCCAGCGGAGAAGGCCGTACTCGGCCCCGTGCTCACTGAGCAGCAAGTCTCAGACTTCGAGGAACTACACGGTACCCGGATGCCGGAGGAGTTCCATCAGTTCGTCACCCACATCGGCCATGGTGGCTACGGCCCGACCTATGGACTGCTGTCCATGGAACGGTGGGTGTCCGGGGGCGCGGGAGTCAACGGGAAGCTCGCCGAGCCATTTCCCTTCGTTCCTGATGTGCACATCGCCGCATGGTCTGCCGGTAGGCACGGCGGCGCTGCGCCCGCGTTTCCGGGCGCGATCGCGGTCGTCTACCGAGGATGCACTGATTTCACCCTGCTCGTCGTTACCGGACCCGGCCGCGGCCGTCTGGTCGAGGTCAACGCCGAGGGCTTCTTCGCGCCTCACTTCCACAACGACCCGGACTTCCTCGCCTGGTATGAGCGTTGGTTGGACTTCACCCTGGCCGAACATCGTAATCTGACCTGGTTCGCAGACCAGATGGCCGGCGACGAAGCAGCGCTCGTGGCCACGCTGCTGAACGACGCACTCGCAACACGACGGCGTGCTGCCGCGTGCACGTTCATCACGTACCCAGCGCCAAGTGCATCGCTCCCCGATGTCCTGGCACAGGCGCTGTCGACGGAACCGCACCCGGCCGTGAGGGAAATGATCTTGCGCGCTCTGTCTGCCCAAGGCGAGCACGGCCGCGATCGCCTGCCCGCAGCACTCGCAGATCCGGTACCCGGTGTTCGATCTCTCGCGGCCATCCTCATGACCACGAACACACCCCAGGGAAGACGGCTGAGCCCCCAGCTACGCCAGACTCTCGGCAATCACCTGAGAGTGGAGGAAGACCGCTCGGTGCGTGACACCATCCAGAGGATGCTCGATCACTCGTACTGATCCACACGATCCCGCAGGTCCGTGGCCGTCGCGGCCGACCCCGTCGGCGACCTGGCACTGTTCGCCAACCACGCCTACGATCTTGCCGCAAGATCCAAGATCCGGTTTACTCTTCTGCCGCGACTCGCGCTACCCACCGTTACGGCGGACGTCGACACATGGGCATGGCGCAATCGGGAACGCGATCGCGTGACCGCCACAGAGCCGCGGTTCGGAACACGGGCGTACAGGGCATCGCGGCGGTGAGATCCTGGGCGGCATGACAGACGCCAAGGCGAATCTCCATCGGTACCTGCGGGAGGCGCGCGAGGCGCTGCTCGGCAAGCTTGACGGGCTGTCGGAGTACGACGTACGGCGTCCGCTCGTGCCGACCGGTACGAACCTGCTCGGGCTGGTCAAGCATGTGGCCTCGGTGATCGCCGGGTATTTCGGCGAGGTGTTCGACCGCCCCTTTCCCGAGCCGGTCGTGGGCCTGGACGAGGACGCCGAGCCGAACGCGGACATGTGGGCCGCGGCCGACGAGTCCCGGGACGACATCATCGGCCTGTGGCACCGAGTCTGGGCACACGCGGACGCCACGATCGAGGCGCTTCCGATCGACGCGCCCGGCTCGGTGCGGTGGTGGCAACACACGCCGGTGACGCTGCACCTCATCCTCGTGCACGTGCTCGCCGAGCTGAACCGGCACGCCGGGCACGCCGACATCGTGCGCGAACTGGTCGACGGCCAGGTCGGCTGGCGCCGGCCCGGCGACAACGTGGTCGAGGGAGACGAGGCGTGGTGGGCCGCCTACCGCGAGAGGCTGGAATCCACCGCACGCGAGTTCGCCTGAGGACGGTCTTCGCGTAACCCGCGGATGCCGTCCAATTCGTCCGAGGAACCGTTTGCATCCGGCCAGCGCCGTCGCAGCCCGAAGCCAAGGTCACATGCACGGATTTGCCGCCGAGCGCGCGCCCTACCTTCCGAGCCGGGTGTCACTCTCCGTCGCGGCGTCGGAGGTGCCGGCTGCACGGCACCGGCCTCGCTGAACTGCCGAGATCAGCGCAGCTGATCAATGTTGCCGATGCTGGGATTCGCCGGGCGCAGAACTGTCGCCAGTGGTCGGTCGTCGGCTTGGAGCCGGCGTGGACTCGCAGGCTGAATTTCGAGATGAGGGGGAGGGAACCAGCGGTCTGAGGGGCGGCAGGGGTGAACGGCATCGTGACCTACCCTCACGGTGTCGCCAAGCCCGCTGACCGGGCCGTTGCGTCGATGCCGAAGACCGCGCCTTCTGGCACGATGTCGCGCAGCGCCATCCGGGCGTCGCCACCAGACCATATGCGTGGGGAGTCCGGGCTGAAGCAGCGGGCCGAGATCACGTTCAGCAGTGTTCGCTGGGCGGTGTCGAGCGGCTCGACGGGCGGGAACCCACCCGGGAATGCCTTCCTACGCAACCGCGTGCCCCAGCTGCCGAGGTACATGATGGGAGGCGCGCCGGCAAGGAAAACGTCCAGGACAGGGACCAGTTCGTCCAATGTTGCCCGGTCGATGGCTGCGGGCAGAAAGTTGGACATGAAGATCGGACCGAAGTGTGGGTAGTCACGCGTGCACCACACGGCGGCGGAAGGCGCCGACAGCACATCGAGCAGCGCCCGCGTGCCTTGGATGCTGCCCGCGTTTGCAGGCGAGAGCGCCGCGGCTGCCCGTACCACCGGATCCGGGTCCGTTTCCATGGCTGGTGTCGTGTCGTACCCCCACGATTGCAGGCTCATGACCGCCATCACCCTGGACTGCTTGTCGAGGCCGGCGAGGGCGCGGCCGCCACGCGACCACGCAGCGGCCTCGGCCAGGTGGTGCGCGAGTTCCGGGGCGTCGAGCAGACAGGCGAGCAGCGTGCCCAGCGCCTGGGAGGCGACCGCCGGGTCGGGGTCGGTGCGCATCGCGCACGCAGTGCGGTAGACGGATGGGCGGACGGCACGGCACGCGGCGACGTCATATGGGAAGCCCCGCCGACGCTCGTCTGGCTCTGTGATGTGCTGCATGACCGACGCCAGCCAGTCCAGCAGGGCGACCCGAAGCGGCACCATGGCGCCACGGCGGCCACGTCTGGGCGAAACCAGCGTCAGTGTGCGGGGATCGTCGAGCACCGCGGCGACGAAGTGCGCCGCCGGCGCCGTCGCACTGTAGATGCCGCCCTGGTGGTGGACGACGTCGTTGAGGTCGAGAAGCGCCCGGCCCTGACGGCCGGCATCCTCGTCCAGCAACGCCGCGAGAATCTCCGGCGACGAGGGCACGTCGGGATCCCCGGCGTATGCGTGCTCGACCGCGGACCAGTCGGTCTGTGCCAGGAGGTCTCCGTGTCGCACCGACGAAGCATAGATCGCTCTGGTGCAATATCCGGATCTGCCGCGATCCGGGCGTCGGCCGACTACGTGCCGGTGACTGAGCATAGGCGGTGGCACGGAGGCTGGTGGGCCGATGGCCAGTGGCATGCGGTTTCTCGGGACGGGCGGATCTTTGTACGCCAATGCGTACCTGACGCTGTAGCGGAATCCGTACGCCGACAGAGGGCACGCTGGTGGACCAGGTGGTCGTCGCCGCCTGGTTGGTAACGCCCCTGGGGGTCCGTGGTGGCCGGGAACCGGAATGGCCCGCGACAGAACCGGTAGACGCGCGTATTCGATCGTGGCGAGTGCTCGATGAGGAGCCCTCATGGGTTACCGAACGTGACAGCTCGGCCGGATTAGGTGGGATCGGCGGCTGTCCGGTCTCGTCGAGCAAGCGGTGGCCATTCTGCGTCGTCTACCGATTCGCCCTTCACGAGTGCTGGGGCGCTGTTCCCTGTGCGGCATGCCCAAGCGCTGACGAAATGGGTTCGCGGGTCGCGCCCTCTGCGGCCTATGCTGATTGCGACCTCGCGGCTGCTGAACCGTCAGGCACGCAACCGGACACGGTCCGGGCTCGACCCGGATCCCCACGCGGCCATAATCGCGTGGCGGTGTCCCGTCCCTATCTTCGGCAGCGTTCGAAAGGTCCCTTATGCCCGTTCCGCAGCGGCCAGACCCCCGTCTGGTCCGCACCGACGACTCCTGGCTCACCCTGCCCAACCCCGCGAATGTTCCGGTGGAGATCTGCGCCGGTCCCGAGGTGCCGCTGGAATCCGCGGCGATCGACGAACTGCTCACTGTGCTGGACACCGCCAATACGTTGTGGGAGTTGGCCAAGGCCACGCCCGGCCTCGACGTGGAACCCCGCATCGACCGGGTGATATGCACCCCGGATTTCCACAAGGGCGCCGGCATCCCGATCGGCACCGTGCTGCACACGGTCGGCGCGCTCATCCCGCAGGCGGTCGGCAACGACATCAACTGCGGGATGCGGGTCGAGGTCACCGAGGTCACCGTCGACCGCCTGCGCCCACACCTGGACACACTCGAGCGGAGACTGCGTCACCTGTTCTTCGAGGGCGGGCGCCGCATCGGCCTGACCGCGACGCAACGCGAAGGACTGCTCCGCGACGGGCTGCCTGGGTTGCTCGATAGTGGTGTCCCGACCGACGCCGACGGCGCCTGGCGACAGGTCCGCCCGGACGATACGACTGATCTCAGCGGTCGGCTGCACGCGTCCGGGTTCCCGGTCGCGTCCGCGTCCGGGTTCCGTGACTGGATCACCAGCGGTGGCGGGACGAGCTACGACAGCATCATCGGCAGTGTCGGCGGCGGCAACCACTTCGCCGAACTGCAATACGTGTCGGTCATCCACGATGGCGCGGCCGCGCACGCCTGGGGCCTGATACCAGGCCGGGTGGTGCTGATGGTGCACAGCGGCTCGCTGTCGCTGGGGCACCAGGCCAACGCCACCGGCCGGGACCAGGCCCGCGCCGCCTGGCCGCGCGGCGTACCGATGCCGCGCAACCGGATTCTGCCGATGCTGCTTGACGAATCCGGCGCGCCGCGGCGGGAGCGGTACCTGACCGCGTTCGCGAACGCGGCGAACTTCGCCATCGGCAACCGGTTCTTCCTGGCGTTGATGCTGCGTGCTGGCCTTGCCGACGTGGTCGGCGAGATCGGCTCCCGGCTGATCTACGATGCGCCCCACAACCTGCTCTGGCCCGGAGACGACGGCACCGTCTTGCACCGCAAGGGCGCCACTCCGGCGGGCGGGATCATCGACCATCCGCACCGCGGCCCAGAACTGTGGGGCGAGCCGGTAATTGTGCCCGGCTCCATGGGCGCACCCAGCTACCTGCTTCGCGGGCTCGGCGAAACCCGCGCGCTGGGTAGCGCCTGCCACGGCGCTGGCCGTCGGATTCCCCGCGGCGCGGCGGCCCGCGGCGGCGACGCCGAACTGGACGCCTTCCTCCGCGAGTTCCGGGTCGTCACCCCGCTCAACCACCACGACCCGGCCGTGGCCGCCCGCCGGGACATCATCGATGCCTGGCGCCGCGACCTCAAGCAGGAAGCGCCGTGGGCATACAAGGACGTCGGCCCGGTCGTCAACAGCCTCCAACGAGCTGACGTCGCCCGACCCGTCGCCGAACTTCAGCCGATCCTGACCGTGAAGGGCTAACCGGGCCCCGCCTTTGACCCGGCTGGGGTCAGCCGGACAGCCCCTCACCGTGCGGGCTGCCGCCGCCCCGGAGCGGTGACGTGGCGGTAGTCCCCGCTGAGGCTTGCTCGCCTCCACCTCGCCGAGGTGGAGGCGAGCAAGCGCGGGGTCCAGGTCGGGTGTTATGGCCGCTGGCGGCGTAGCAGCTTCAGGTGGCGCCAGCTTGGGCGACCTGCCGGGCGGTGCTCTTCTGGTGGAACCCAAGCGCATTGGCAACGACCGGCGCGGGGGCTTGCAGGACGAGTTGCCGCAACGCGGAGCCGCGGGCGTCGATGGGTGGGAAACCGAGCTGGCGCAGCCGCCGGGACAGGGTGCCGTAGGTGATGGGCTGGTCGGCGAACTGGCCCGGAAACAGCCACCCGTGTTCGTTGGCGGTGCTACGGCGGCGAGTTGGCGCAGCAGGTCGGCGAACGGGTCCGGGACCGGGGGTGGGCGGTTCGCCGAGGCGGATGAACAACTCCTGATCGGTCTCAATGATGTCGGCTGAGGCGAGGCGGTGTATCCAGCTCAGCGGTTGGGCGTAGAGCAGGAGCACCAGGTGGCGACCCGGCTTCTGCGTCGCCGCGTACGTCAGGTTCGGCTCGTGCACCAACGCCGGCCCGAACGGCGAGCGGGCCTCGATGTATCCGTCCCCGATCATCGTCAGCAGGTTCTCCCGGGCAATGGGCCCGTCATCACCGGGAGTGTCACGGGTCAGGTGGATCAAGAAGGTCGACAGGTCGGTACGTCGCTGCAGCAGGTCCTCGATACTGACCACAGGTCCACATTGCTATACCTCTGCCGTAGCCGGGTGGACTGCCCCACTGCCTGTCAGGTTTGGCTGCTCAGGGCCTCGCAACGCCCGCTACCACCCTCTCCCCGGCCGTGGCCGCGCTGCGCAAGGACGCTGGGAAGGAACGACCCGGCGGGGGCGGTCGGTACGGCGCGAGGGCCGGCACGCGCTTGGTGACTAGGAGACCTTCGTGTGCTGCACCGTTGCGAGGAGGCCACCAACGTGCCCTGGTTCCCCCCTGTCCCGCCGTGGCCGGGCCCGCGCCCGGTGCCGGTTCGCCAACGCTTCGTTAAGGGGCCGTCGACACCGCGCCCGGCGGGGAACCGCGGGAGCGGCGTTTGCGCTGCTCGATGACGGTGGCAACGGGGCCGTGGGGGAAGGCCGACGTCTTTACCGTCGCCGGACCGGGGGCTGTCACCCGTGATCGTTTAGCCGACGTGGTGAAGATCCGTCCCCTGTGGCGTCGACGGCTGCCCCGTTCCACCGGCGCCGGTCGCCCGCGGCCGCGCGGCCCGAGGGCGGGCTCGCCGGAACGGCCCGCCGACGTACGGAACGGCCCCGGCCGTTCCAGCGCGGAACGGCCCCGCGGGTGCGGACCGTTCCAGCCGCCGGGCCGGAACGGGCGCTGTGCACCACTGGACGCCGTCGTTGTTCCGGCGCCCGGCTGCCGCACTGGCTGCGCCGGCTTGCCACCGACCGATCGAGCCGGCGCCACGGTTAGAGCAAGACATCCGAGCGTTGGTGGTTGTCAAAACGCCGTGCTGAGGGTGTCGGCGTCCAGGCACCAGTGCAGAGCCAGGTACGCCTGGACGTACATATGTAGCGATGATCGGCGTCCGGGCGCGGGTGAGCCAGACGACGTCGGCATACGTCGATCGCTTCGACAGTTCCCCTCGTAGCGGCTACTCCGCAATCTACATCACGGTGATGTTCCTCGGCGGCATCCACATGGCGCCCCACCTCATCGGTGCCAAGCATCTCGTCCAACCATTCGAAGTCATCGTCGCGTAGGGTCCAAGCGACCTCGGAGCCAACCATGAACGGCTCCCCACAGCACTGCATTTGCCAGTCTTCCATCCAAACGATCATGTTCACATGCACATTGTCCGGGCGCTGATGCCTGAACACGCGGCACCCTCTCCTCAGTTCGGCACGTCAGGCGGGCACCACCGCGACCGTGGTCGCCGATTACAAGTGCACTCATTTGCCGCAGAGCGAGCGGTTGAGGTGCGCGGCTTGGATCGCCGGGCGTCGCCGGCTCGTACGGCGTCTGGCGGCCACCGTGGATGGCGCTGGCGACTGTCAGAGGCCCGTGGTCGTGGACGACGCTCGCCGCAACCGGCACATGCACGAGGAGTCCGACATGCCGGCCCGACGCCGCAACCGTCCTGAGCATCGAGGTCCTGCCCCCGACGGTCCGTCGAGCGACCGGCGCGCCGGCAGCCCGACGAGTCGGGCAGTCCAACAGGCAGAGGCTGCGGCCACGGCGCAGCGATAGCCTGCCGTCATGGCGAGTGCCGAACTGGATGAGTTGATCGTCGCGGACGCCGACGAACTGCGCGCGTGGTTGTCGGCCCACCACGCCACGTCGCCCGGCGTCTGGCTCGCCCTGACCAAGAAGGGCGGCACAGTCACGACGCTGACCTGGCAGCAGGCGGTCGACGAGGCCCTGTGTTTCGGCTGGATCGACGGGCAGGCACGTAAACGGGACCAGGAAACCTCCTGGATCCGGTTCACCCCTCGCAGGCCCCGTAGTTCCTGGTCACAACGCAACGTCGCCCACGTGGCCCGGCTGGAAGCGCAGGGGCGAATGCTGCCCCCAGGCCGCGCCGCGGTAGAAGCCGCGAAAGCGGATGGGCGGTGGGCGGCCGCCTACGCCCCGCCGTCGGAAGCCGAGGTGCCGGCCGACCTCCTCGCCGCCATCGCTGCCGACCCCGCTGCCCAGGCCATGTTCGACGTGCTCACCAAGACCAACCGGTTCGCTCTCATTCACCGCGTCAATGCCGTCAAACGGGCGCAGACCCGCGAGCGGAAGATCGGCGAGTTCGTTGCCATGCTGGCCCGTCACGAGACGATTTACCCGCAGAAGGCCAAGCCTTCGAGCTCGCCGTAATTGGAGAGTTGCCGAAGCGAAGCGCCGAGGCGCGGGCGGCGCCGCTGTCGCCCGCCGGGATCGGGGAGCACGCCGGGAGCAGGCGGGTGCGCTGAACGGCGTTGAACTGCATTCAACAGCACGCAACGGCGCTCAACTGCACCCGCGCCCACCTGCGGGTTCTCGTTTCTGCAGGTCAGAGTTGGTGCGGCGTCCTGCTTCACACAACTGCACTCAACGGCAGCGAACAGCCTTCAACGGCACTCAATATCGCCTGATAGGCGAGTATCCGCAGGTCAGGGCGGTAAGGTCTGCTGGCTGAGCGGGCCTTACAGGTGAGTGCAGAATGGGGTGCAGCAGGGCAAAGTGGTCACCGGCGCTGCACATAGGGAAGCGCTGTGACCTGCGACGATGCCGGCGAGCAACCGGGCGTGACCACCCTGAGAGGACCGAAGTGGTCAGGGTCCGCTGCTCCCCGCCCGGCCGGTGCCGGCCGGCTGTCGTCGAGGGCCCGACGGCGCCGGTCGCCAGGTCCTGCCGTATCGATGCGCGACTCTACCTGCGGTGGTGGGGGCATCAGCATGGATCTCAACCGCTGAGAATCGAATCCCACCAGCAACCCTCTGACCAGCGGTGCGTGCTCCGAGACCTCTTCGGCGTGGCTGAAGAGGTCAAGCGTGCTGGTTACGCCTGGTTGAGGTGGGACAGGGGCGGGCGGGGTGGTTCCTTCGTTGCGGGGTGTGACGTTTCGGCCGGTGCCGGACAAGCACGTAGGAGGTGCGATGAACGCTGCGAAGGAGCAGTTCACCGAGCTGTACGAGCGTCATCACGGTGACGTGTGGCGGTACGTCGCTCGGCGGATCGTCGCGTCTGACGTGGGCGATGTTGTCGCTGAGGTCTTCCTTGTTGCGTGGCGACGTCTGGGGGATGTGCCGGACGGTTCGGCGTTGCCGTGGCTGTACGGGGTGGCGCGTTTGGTGCTGGCCAACGAGGCCAGGGGCCGTCGGCGGTGGCAGGAGTTGACGTTGCGGGTGCGCTCAGCGCGCCGCGGTGCTCAGACTTCTTGCCGACCTCCCGGGCATCACGGTCACCGGAACCGTCACCGACCGCGCCGGGCGCACCGGGGAGGCCTTCTCGATCACGACCAACGCCCACGGCCTGCCCGCCCAGTACACCGTGATCGTCGATCCGCGCTCCGGCGCTCTGTTGGGATACGAGGAGGTGCTGACCACCACGGCGGGAAAGCTGAACGTGACGATCCCCGCGGTGATCACCTACCGCTCATACCTCATGGCCGAGTACGCCGCCATGCCGCGCTGACGAAAGTCGGGTGTGTGCGTTGTGGAGGCACGGCCCGCCCGATGATCGGCGCAGTGCTGCTCAGTCGAGCGGAGCGGGGGTAGGCGGCTGTAGCTGTCCGCGCGGTGGTGCCTGGCGCCTTGCGCTGTCATGCCGAATTGCGGATGACAACGCGGGTCCTGAGCCATCCTGGCGGGCAGGTGAGGAACTCGTCGCGGAACCGGCCGTTGAACGATTCGCAGGTTCCGTTCTGCCACGGTGATGCGGGGTCGATGTAGGCCGGGTCGACGCGTTGTAGCTGCGCCAGTCGGTCAGGGCGTGGGCGGTCAGCTCGGGACCGTTGTCCAGGCGGATGTGCTCCGGCCGCCGGCCGAGCCGCGTGCTGACCTCGTCGATACGGTGCCCGCGTCCCCGGTTGTCCGCTTATGCTCGCCGGTTTGGCTGCTCCGTTGGTCGCTTGGGCAGTCCGGAGGCCGACTGCAGGCAGCCGCCTGGGCGATTGTCCGTAACCCAGCGCCGACGAGCGTCCTCGTCCGTGTCACTCGTCGACGCCCCTACGGTTGCCCAGCCTGGCCGTCTGCTGCCGGGGACCATCAGGACGACCGGCTTCACTTCCACTCCCGTCGGGGGATGCGACTCCCACAATTCACGTGATCCAATGTGGAGATGTCGAGAATCTGTCAGCGAGCGCGCTCATTCTTCGCGGCTTGGTCTTCCGAATCCTCGTCTCGACCTCCCGCAGTTCCCGAACTGAGCAGAGGCGAACAGGAAAGCTCGCCGGACCTGGCCAGCATTGGCTCCGTCCGAGTTGACTGCGACCCAACTGACCAGCAACTGCTGGAACGCATCGAGGCCGCCAGGTGGCATATTAGTCGCTACGATAGCCTTCGAGGATCGGTGGCTAGCCGGGCATCCTTTGTCATTACCGCAAACGCAGCCTTGATTGCCGGGGTCGCTCTACTCGCGCCGCAAACCCTCAAGGAGCAGGTCTTCGGTGGACGACTCTCTCTCGTGCTCATCACTATTGGCGCTGCGGTAACCCTCGCGCTGGCTACATCATCCATCGCTAGTGCCGCTGGCGCATTCGTCGCGCTGAAGACATGGAGGAAGCTCTACGGAGACGAGCCGCCTCGGAGCCTTTACTACCAACACACAGACACCACACGGGAGTTCTCGGGGTACGCGCTATTCCGCGACAAGTTTGAGGCAGCTACGCGATCACAGGAACTGACGTGGGCCACCGTGAATCTGTGGGTCGTCTTGCAGACCCATGCATACCGATACCGATTTCTTCGCACGTCGGTACAGAGATTGCGATACGGCGTCACGTCCTTTACGGTTTCGGTCGTTGTGACGCTAATCCTGGTCGCCATGGGCCGGTGAGCGTAGTCACTTCTTGTCGACCTGGGCGAACTCGGTGATCAGTTCCGACGCCAGCCGCCGGCGGGCGGCCCCGACAAGATCGCGCGGCCGAACCGTGTTGAGCCGTGCGCGACGCGTGACCCATCATCGATATAAGACGATCCAGTAGCGCCTCACTGGACCGTGCTCGGTGTCGCGGATGCCCTCGAGGACGCCGCCGTTGTGTTCGATCGTCCGGGCCGACGCGATGTTGTCGGCCAGACAAGGGATGAGGACGCGATCTAGGCCCAAGACGACGCGAGCCTCCTTGAGCATCTCGCTGAGTGCCCAACTCGCCAGTCCTCGGCGGCGCGCGGACGGCCGGACGCCGTAGCCGATCTGGCCGATCTCGTCGTCGAACTTATGCCGGAGGGCGATTCCCCCGAGTACGTGACCGTTCTCGACGACCCACCGGGGTGAGCCGTGCTGTTCGTCCGGGCACGGGTCGCCGGCCGGATGGGTCAGTCGGACCCGCTCGTGCACCCAAGCGGCGAAGCCTTCGGGCGAGTCCACGTCGTCGTCGGCCCCCAGGCCGAAGCCGTCCTCGTGGAGGCCAGGGCCCCAGTCGTCGCGGCATTCCAAGAACGCGGCGTGCAGGCGGATAGTCGGCAGAATCAACTCGGGCATGCGGTCACGGTATTGAAAGCCGGACCGCTAAAACGAGCCGCTTCTTACCAACATTGATCACCCCCAGAAGCCGATTCAGCTCCACAAAGGCCCACGCGCTTCGGCGGCTACCAGGAGGCGCTGCGGGGCCCTGCATCGCAATGTCAGCCAGGTCAAAGACGCAACCCCGACGAGGAGCGCCAGGAACGCAGCAAGTTCCTCGCGCGCCGACTGTGTTATCTGCATCACATGCGAACCCGGCCGGCTGGGCGCCCCGAACACGGCCACGACCACGCGCTGACCGCCTCTACGGCACCGCGACCGCCCGGGCATGGAACCGGCTGCATCCACGGTTGACCCATCGCACCGCCTGGACCAGCCAGACTGCCGCCGCCCGTGCGGGTTCGACTTCTCGCGCTGGCGGCAGCCTCCGGTCGACCATCCCGGGCCGCGGTCCGCTGGTGCCCGAGCCGACGGGGCGGACGGACCGGGTGGCGCCGGGCACTGCCCAGCTTGCGGAAGGATACGCTCGCGGCTGCCTGGGCGAGATGTCTGGAGGTGACCTTGGCGCGGCTGGTGCTGACCGAGGATGAAGAGTCCGTGCGTGTCGCGGTGGGGACACGCTCCTTCGTCCAGGCGCGTGCTCACCTCGACCGGGGCGAGCTGGTCGACGTGCAGTGGGAGCCGCAGGCCGGGCAGGCTCATGCCCGGCTCGGCGGCGACCTGTCCGGCACGGTGATCGCCATCGCGCGCACCGATTCGAGTGGCGACATCACTGCGGTGGAGGGATCGTGTAGCTGCGGTGACGATCCGGGCTGCGCCCATCCGGCCGCGTTGATCCTCGCCGTCGTGTCGGCCCGAGGTGTGCCCCGCCCGCGGGCTGTGGCGCCACCGCCGGCGTGGGAGACCGCGCTGTCCCCGCTGGTCGGTACGGCGCCCGAGCCTTCCGCCGATCCGGAGTCGGACCGGGCCGGCGTCGGGTTGCAGTTCGATCTCGCGGGTGCCGGGCAGGCCGGCGCGGAATCGTCGTGGCGGATCGCCCTGCGCCCTGTGGTGCCAGGTCGCAGCGGGTGGGTGCGGTCGGGGATCTCCTGGTCGAATCTCAGTTACGCCTGTTACGGGCAGCCGAGGCGGGTGCAGCGGCACTGGCAGCTCCTCAAGGAGATTCTGGCGCTGTCCACGGCGGCCGAGGACCGGCACTACTACAGCGGCTACCAGCAAACGGTCTACCTGGACGCGTTCGCGAGTCGGCGGATCTGGGACCTGCTCAGCGAGGCTCAGGAGACCGGGTTGCCGATGGTGCAGGCCGGAAAGGCGGCTGGGCGGGTCGTCGTGTGTCGGGAACCGGCGCGGGTGTCGGTACGGGTCGACCGGACCAGTGACGGCCTGCTGCTCGTACCAACCTTGCTGGCCGACGGCGTGCCGGTCGCCCCGGATTCGTCCCTGCTGGTGGGCCAGCCGGTCCACGGCATCGCCTGGTGGGGCGTGCGGGGACAGGCCGCCCCGCGGCCACGGGACAGGGTGCTGCGGCTCGCGCCGCTGGCGCGGCCGCTGGAGCCGGGCATCGCCGGCATGCTGGCAAAGCCGGCGATCCAGGTTCCCACCGACGACGAGGCGCGGTTCTATGAGCAGTACTATCCGAGCCTGTTACGGCAGGCGGAAGTGGTCGCGGTGGATCCGTCGGTGCGGTTGCCTGATCTCGGGGCGGCGGCGTTGACGTTGACGGTGGAACGCATGGCCGGGCATCGGCTGTCGCTGAGATGGGAGTGGGTGCTGCCAGTCGGTGACCGTCATCATCGGGGGCCGCTGTGGGCGCCAGCCCCTGTCGCGCACGCGGCCGACCGGGAGAAGGTGGTGCGGCGGGTGACCGAAATGGTCGCCGACCCGGCGCTGGGCCTGCTGGAGTCAACGCCTGCGGGGCCTCGGCTGGCGGCCACCTCTGACGTGGCCGGCGACACGATGGTCCGGTTCCTGAACGACATCCTGCCCCGGCTGACCGATATCGATGGCGTCGACGTCGTTACGCAGCTCGACGAGTCGGGCCCCGCCTACCAGGAGACGCTTCAGGCGCCGGTCATCACGTTCGCCAGCGCAGACGCTGGCGGGCAGGCGGACTGGTACGACCTGTCGGTACAGGTGACGGTCGGCGGTGAGCAGGTGCCGTTCGACGAGATCTTCGTCGCGCTCGCCGCAGATCAGCAGTACCTCATCCTGCCCAGCGGCACGTACTTCAGCCTCGACCGTGCCGAGTTCCGCCAGCTGCGCGACCTGATCGCCGAGTCTCGCGCGCTGGACGACCCGCCGCCCGGGGTGCTGCGGGTCGGGCGCTTCCAGGCCGGGCTGTGGCAGGAGTTAGCCGAGCTCGGCGAGGTTACCGGCCAGGCCGCCGCCTGGCAGGAGGCGGTGCGCTCACTGTCCAGCGCGGGCAGCCGCGTCGAGCATCGGATCCCATCGGGGCTGAAGGCCACGCTACGGCCGTACCAGCAGGACGGGTTCCGGTGGCTGGCCGCCCTGCACGAGCACCGACTCGGTGGGGTCCTCGCCGACGACATGGGCCTGGGCAAGACCCTGCAGGCGTTGGGCCTGATCTGCCACGTCCGCGAGACCGGCGGTCCACGGGCGCCGTTCCTGGTCGTCGCCCCCGCCAGCGTCGTGCACAACTGGGCGAGCGAAGCGAGCCGGTTCACACCGGACCTCGTCACCACCACCATCACCCAGACCCGCGCACGACGCGGCACGACGCTCGCCGACGCGGTTCGCGGTGCGGATCTGGTGGTCACCTCCTACACCCTGTTCCGACTCGAGTTCGAAGACTACGAGGCCCTCGACTGGGCCGGGCTGATCCTCGACGAGGCCCAGTTCGTCAAGAACCCCCACTCGCAGGGATACCGCTGCGCGAAGCAACTCCTGGCACCGTTCAAGCTCGCCATCACCGGCACGCCGATGGAGAACAACCTCCTCGAACTGTGGTCGCTGTTGTCCATCACCGCGCCTGGCCTGTTCCCCCGCGCGGACCGGTTCACTGATCACTATCGCAATCCGATCGAGAAGGCCCACGACGCGGAACGGCTCGCCCAGCTACGACGGCGGATCCGGCCGCTGATGCTGCGCCGCCGCAAAGCCGACGTGGCCGTCGACCTGCCGGACAAGCAGGAACAGGTCATCGAGTTGGACCTCAACCCGAAACACCGCAAGGTGTACCAGACCTACCTGCAGCGGGAGCGGCAGAAGGTACTCGGACTGCTCGGCGACCTGCAGCAGCACCGGTTCGAGATCTTCCGGTCACTGACCCTGCTGCGGCAGGCCAGCCTGGACGTCGCCCTGGTCGACGCAAAACACCGTGCCGTACGATCAACCAAACTGGACGTGCTGGCCGAGCAGGTCAGCGATCTCGTCGCCGAAGGCCACCGGACTCTGGTGTTCAGCCAGTTCACCCGGTTCCTGGACGCCGCCCGGGAGCGGCTGGAGGCAACGGGCATCCGCTGCTGCTACCTCGACGGGGCCACCCGCGACCGGGCGACGGTGCTCGCCGAGTTCAAGAACGGTACGGCACCGGTGTTCCTGATCAGCCTCAAGGCCGGCGGTTTCGGGCTGAACCTGACCGAGGCCGACTACTGCATCCTGCTCGACCCGTGGTGGAACCCCGCCACCGAGGCGCAGGCCGTGGACCGCGTGCACCGCATCGGGCAGACCCGCAACGTGATGGTGTACCGGCTGGTCGCCAGGGACACGATCGAGGAGAAGGTGATGGCGCTCAAGGCCCGCAAGGCCGAACTGTTCGGAAGCGTCCTCGACGGCGGTGATTTCGCGTCCGCGCAGCTCACCGCCGCCGACATTCGAGACCTGCTCCGATAGTGCACCTCGCGGGGCTTTGATCATCATGGCGTCGGCGTCCGGCACCCCGGTGCCGTCGATCGCCCGCCTGGTCGCCGCGCACGAGGACACCGTTCGGGATGTGATCCACCGGTTCAACGAGATCGGATTACGCGCTCTGAACCCTCAGTGGGCGGGAGGCCGTCCCCGCCTGATCACCGATGATGACCAGCGGTTCATCGTCGCGACGGCCACGACCCGACCGAAGAGTCTGGGTCGCCCCTTCACGCACTGAGCCTTTCCGAGTAACGGTTCGCGACTGTGCGTAGTGTTCGTTTCAGGTGGTTCGTCCGTGCTCGATGTGGAGGATGACCAGGGCTGCGGC
>NZ_JBFAAF010000108.1:0-16799 GCF_040639595.1 Micromonospora sp. NPDC023814 | reverse complement strand
AACAACGAAGATGGCAGCGCAGGCACGGGACTCCATCGGTCACGAAGCGTAGAGAACTCCGATGATCAATGGCCCCGTGCCTGTCACTACCCAGGGGTCCCGTCTGCCCAGATCCCAGACCTACTGCCGGTCGCTCTAAGCCGACAACCAACGCACCAGCCTGGTGATCACCAACGACACGTCCCCTCAACAAAGCCGAGCAAGCCGCCGCTAACGGCCACGCCGCGCTCGGCCACGCCGCCGAGGTGCCCACGTCCGCCTAGCCCACATGAGTCACGCGATCGGGACGCCGAAGACCCGCGCTGTGGCTCCTCCATCCTCTTGCTCCTGCCGGTCGATGCGCAGGCCGGTCAGCCCGGCCTCAGGGAGGAAGGAATCCCGGAATGCGTAGCCAACCCCTCACGCGTGGCATCGAGGTGTCGGGTAACTTGGACAGCCCTCACCATGGTCATCGATAGGAGACACGGTGTCGCACATCGAGCTGGTCACCGGTGAGCTGCGGGTCTTGATGACCGGTGTGGACAGAGCCCAGGGGCTGGCCGCCGCTGCCGACAACCAGGCGCAACAGGTGGCGCTGCGTGCCGCAGGCGCCGGCTTCGCCGCGGTGGCAGCGGGCATGGCCCGGGTGCGAGATGCGATCGCGTCGGTTCAGGGCGGATTGGGCGGCATTGCCAGATCGATAGGCGAGGCCACGAAGACGACTGCCGCCGTTTCCCGCGAAGCCACTCCCCAGGAGACCATCGCCGTGCTGATGCCGGTCCAGGCCGGTGTTGACAGCGCCCGTGACGCGGCGGCTGCTGTCATCACCCAGGTCGGTGAGGCACAGCAACTCGTCGGCATAGTTCTCCAGGGCGGGCAGCCCGGGCCGCTGCTGCAGTCACTGGAGAGCGTCAAACAGGTCCTGGTGTCCCTGGTCCAGCGCGCTGGTTCCGCCCGCCAGGCCGTCGATACGGCCGTCGCCGAAGCGCGGCAGCTGGGGTCGGGAAACTGATCAGGGCTGGCGGTCCCACACCGGCCAGCCCTACCCCGTACGCCACCGGAAACCCGACCCCAACGACTCCCGCCTCGAGTGACGGCACCTCCCACGGCCACAGCCCGACAGCGTGGAGCAGGCACCCCACCGGTGTTCAGGGCGGGTCGCCGACCGGGCCACGTACCAAGATCCCACCCCGCGAGGACGACACGGTACGACGATCGCTGGAGCTGGAGAACGAGTGCGCCGACACCCTGGCACGCGAGGGCTACCTGGTACACCAGAACCCGACGAGACCGGAGATCGCCGATGCACGGCTGAAAACCGGCGACGTGGGGAAGCCGGACAAGGATCCGGATTACCTGGTTGAAGGTCACGTCTTCGACTGCTACTCGCCCACTCCGGCCAAGGCGGTGCGCGGGGTGTGGACGGAGGTCTCGGGCAAGGTGACGAGCCAACAGACCCAACGCGTGGTGTTGAACCTGCAGGACTGGCGCGGCGACCTCGCCGCCCTGCAGAAGCAGTTCGACGACTGGCCGATCGAGCATCTCAAGGAACTGGCGGCGGTGACCCGAAGCGGTGCGATCATTCAGATCGTCCCGCGAGACTGAGAAGGCAGGCAGCAGGTGGGTATCGAATACCGGTTGACACTGGCGGGTGACATCCCGCTGGAGCAGGTCGCCTCGGTCGTCGCCCCGGAAGGCGTCGAAGAGTCGGCCCTGCCCGGCTACCCTCGGTTGCTCAGCGGCGGTCTCGACGAGGAGCTCGGGTACACCATCACCGTTTCTGGGGGCAGCCACGGCTACTTCGACGCCGAGAACGACGACGGAACCCAATGGGAGTGGGAGCCAGACGCGTACGTCAACGTCGTCTTCCACATGCGCAAGAACGACCAGCCCGAGGCCGCGATCCCCAACATGGTGTCGGCCGTAAGCCGCGTACTCGCCACCCAGATGGAAGACGCCGCGCTGGTACTGAACGGCAACTGGCTACTGCTCACACGAGTCGCCGGGACCGTACGTAAACACCGACCGTCGTGGTGGGATAACTACGGCATCGGCGACATGATCTTCGAGTGAGCGGACTCTTCGCGTACTTCCGCTGCGGCGACCAGGCATTGGCCATGGTTCCGTTCCTCATGCCGATCCGCGCCACACCTTCGTCGGCACCCGCTGCGCAGCCGCCGGCTGCGGCTAACACGCCCCCACCCCCACCCCCACCCGGCAGGTGAGGGCATGGACAACGACGGCGGCCAGAGCACCACCCGCTTGGCGGTTGTCATCGATGCCGACAACGCTCAGCCCGCGGTCGTCGCCCTGCTAAGCGGGTCCTCGAACAGATCCCGACCTGGCCCGCCATTGCCGATCATTGGATCGACAAAACCGACATCAACACCCTCGGAACCCGTCTCCGCGACGCACTCAAGGCCATCCAGACAGCCCCGGGAGACACGCAGCCATGATCCGTCGATACGCCTCCGCCGGCGCCATCGTCATAACCGATGATCTAAACGCTCCTTCCATCCTGCTTCTCGATCAGGTCCGAAAGACCGGCGAACGACAGACCGTCGCCCCGAAGGGTCGCCTGGAGCCGGGCGAGGCACCACTTCAAGCAGCCAAGCGTGAGGTGGCCGAGGAAGCCGGTCTGGCAGATACACACTACGGCGCGTACCTCGGCCAGGAGGCTTATACCTTCACCGACAACGACGGGACACCCGCGGCGAAGACCGTCGACTGGTTCCTCTTTACGACGACCACCACCGTCACGACACCAGCCCGGGACGAGGGCTTCGTGGCAGCCCAATGGCTCGATGCCCCCGCCGCCCGACAGGCCGCCAGCCATCCCCAGTTTCAGCAGATGCTGAACAGGGCCCTCGCCGTCATCAACTGGCGCGCCGTTCAGCCCTTGCCGTTCAGCCGGAGTCTCAGTCACCTGGTCACCGAGGTGTCGGCCGAGGCTCAGGCCGCCATGGCTTGGATACCCCGATGCCGGGCTGGGACTGTGTGGACCCGCCGCGCGGGGAGACTTCGTGGAGGGCTGGAGCAACGTCGACTTCATTACCTGGAACCTGCCCCCGACGTCGGCTGCGGCGGCGACGCTCTACGAAACCGTCGGCAAAGCTGCCCACCGCCACAGTCAAAGGGCCTCACTACACCTCGCCGATCTCGACGGTGGCGACGCTCATCGGACTGGGCCGCTGTACAACATGAAGATGCGGGCGGTGTTGCGCCGCGTAGGGCTCGACACCGCCGTGATCGCAGGCGCCGCGCCTACGACCACCGCGACCCCGAAATCAACCGATCCCGCATTGGACGATGGGTCGGGTGCTCCGCGGGTGCTCGGACGTTCCTCGGGCCCTACGGACGCGCCGAACGAATACCGGATTCCGCCCCAGACCGGCGAACGATCACGGGATCACCATGGGTAGCCACAGCGCGGACCAGCGGAAACCGGCGCGGACAAACCCCGGAGAGATCGGATAACAGCAACCCACTCGACTGCCGTGGGCAATTAAGGCGACTTTGATCTAATATAGGTGACTAAAGACCGGCCGGCTTCACCAGATCGTTGGGGACTGCTGCACGATGGCTGTGAGCTCACGGTCGGGGCTGACGTGGCGCTGGTAGAACGGGCTACACGGTGTCGCGGCCAGCCGTACGGCGAGTTCGAGAAGGTTCGGCCTGGCGGCGTCGCGCCAGGTGTCGGCGAGGAAGGCGAACTCGTTCATGACGCCGACGATGCTGCGATTGGCCGTCGGCGCGATTCGGTACTCGCTCATCTGGTCGATCTCGGCGCGAGATCGAAGGGTCGGGCGCGCCGTGGGCGGCAAGCACGTCGCCGACCTGGTCGGCGACCCGGGTCGGCATGGTGGCGGCAGGTACGAGGGGCATGAGCGCCGGCAGCAGCGTGCGCTCGTTGACGAGCAGCGCGACCTGCGGTCGCCACGGCACCATGGTGGCGTACCAGTCGCCGAGCAACGTCGCAGCTCGCCAAGCAGCGTGAGGCGGCCGTGCGCGAGCGGCGGAAGCAGGCGGATGCCACTGGCCGCGAGCAGCGGCTGGACACGCTCGCGGGACGGGTGGACCAGGAGTGGCAGCGGATCGCGGCGACGGTCGTGACGAAACGACCGAAGGAAATGATTCTGCCATCGTGCTGGTGTCCGACCTGTTGCGCGCGCCTCGCTGCGTATGCCCTCCTTTTCGCTGCTTTTCCGGTTCAGGATCGGAGTTGGTGCAGCCTCAAGCGGTGATTTCCAATGCCAGCAGTCCCTGGTCCACACCCACCAGCAGTGTGTCGCCGACGGTGCGGCAGGCGAGCGCCGGATGGTAGACGGGGATCGTCCGCACCGTCCGACCGGTCACCAGATCCCAGATCCGCACCGTACGGTCCCGGCTCGTCGAGGCGAGGAGGGTACGGCCGCCGACCTCCACCAAGTCGAGTCCGGTGACGGGGCCGCAGTGTCCGATGAACCATCTCACCGGCTGGCCCCGCTCAGCGTCCCACATCCGGATCGTGTGGTCCGCGCTGGCTGAGACCAGCGCCGGCCGGCCCGCCACCGTAACGCCGCACAGCGTGTTCACCGCATCCTGGTGGCCCTGCTGAGTCCAGAGCGGGTTGTCTCCGCCAGCCCACAGCATGACGGTGCCGCTCTTGTCCGCCGAGGCGAGCGCCTCGAAGCCCGACCACCTGACGGTGGCCAGCGCGGTTACCCAGGCACGGGTGACGTGCCCGAGCAGAACCGTCCGTATGGCACCGGTGTGCGGATGCCACAGCCGGATCGCCTGGTCGTCGCCAGCAGATGCGACCAGCGTCTCACCGTTGATGACGATCGGGCAGACCGCCACGACCGGGGCATGGTGTTCGGCCATCTCCCGTACCGGCGAGCCGTCTCGGGCGTCCCACGTCGCGACCACGTTGTCGTCGCGGGTGGTGAGAATCAACGGCTCCTCGTCGTCAGCGACTGCACACATCGCGTTGACGGCGCCCCCTCGCGTCTTGAACTCCAGCAGCCGCTCACCAGTGTCGGCGTCCCAGAATCGCACCTGGCCGTCAGCGCTGCCCGAAGCCAGCACCGCCGGCCGCTCGCCGGGCACGCGGCAGAGCGCGTTCACCGGCCCGAAGCGATCCTGGGCGGCGACGGTGTCCGGCTGGCCTCCGGCCGGATCCCACAACCGAACAGTGCCATCGTCTCCGGCGGTGGCCAGCATCCGGTTCTTCGCGCTCCGCAGTTCGCACACCGCGCGAATCCAAGTCGCATGCCCCCGTAGGCTCGGTCGGCTCGTCCATGTCGGCACTTCCCAGAGCCGGATGAGCCCGTCCTCGCCCGTGGACGCAAGCAGGCAGCCGCCCTCGATGTCGACCGTACAGAGGTCGGTTATCGGTCCGCCGGTATGGAGGACCCGGACCGGCTGACCGGTCAGCGGGTTCCACAAGCGGACTGTTCCGTCGTAGCCCGCCGAGGCGAGCAGCATGCCATCGGGCGTGCGGACCGCGCAGAGGGTGGTGACCCAGCCGACGTGGCCGGTGAGAGTCAGCGTCGGCCCGTCATGAGCGGTCAGTGGCCAGATTCGGATCCCGCCGTCGTAACCGGTGGAGGCCAGCAGGTGCCGGCCGCCGGCCGGCACGTACGTCACGGCCGTAACCCAGCCGACGTGGCCGGTCAACTCGTACCGCTGGGCGCCGGTGACCGGGTCCCACACCCGTACCGTGCGGTCGTCCCCGGCCGAGGCGAGCAGGTCCCCGTCGGGCAGTGGAATGGCACAGATGTTGCGTACCCAGTCGTGGTGTCCACGCAGTTCGTGCCGGCGGTATCCAGTCCGCGGATCCCACAGCCCAACCGTGCCGTCGTGGCTGGCGGTAGCGATCAGCACCTCATCGGCAGCAGTCCGTACGGCGCACACACTGCGGATCGTGTCGTCGTGGCAGGTGAAGACCTGCTCGGCCTGATTCGTCAGCGGATCCCAGAGCCGGACCGTGCCGTCGTCACCTACGGAGGCGAGCAGCCACCGGCTGTCGATCTCGACGGCGGCGACGTCGTAGACGGCCTGCGAGTGCCCGTCGAGCACGCTGCGTTCCTGCCGGGGAGGGGTGTGCGCCCACCGTGCGCGGTACGGTGCCGCATCGGCCACGATGCCGCTGTTGAGGCCGTCGAGGCGGTCGACGACCGAGAACAGTGCGGCGCGCTCGGCCGGTCCCGCTGCCACCGCCAGCGGCGTGCGTTGCAGCAGCCGGGCCCGGGCCCGGGGTAGCGGCGCCATCGGTTGCTGCTCTGTGTCAACGACAGTGAGCAGCCGGTCCAGGTGCGCGTGTCGCAGATAGCCCTCGTCCGTGAGCAACCGTTCGACGAGCCCGGCCCCGGCGGCGTGCTGGGGCAACGACCGCAGCAGGTAGTCAGGGGCGGCGGCCCAACCGGTGGCATCGGCCAGCTCGGACCAGGCGGACACCAACCGGCGTTGGTCGTCCCGACGCGACGCCCGCGCGTCGCGATCCGCCAGCAACGCATCGTTGAGGGCCTGGTGGAACAGCCGGTACGCGGGCTGCGCGCCGCCGCCCGTCTCGACGAGGAAGTTCGCCGCCGAGGTACGGGCGAAGCCGCCGAGTTCCGCCTCGGTGACCGTCCCGCCGAGGGCCGTCACCGCAACATGCCACAGGGACAACGGCAGCCCCGGTGTCTCCGCGTACGCCAGAGCGGTCAGCGCCAGTCGGGCGGAGGTCGAGCCCGCCGCCGGCAAACCGGCGAGGTACGCGTCCAGCGCGTGCGCCACGGTCGCGGTGAACGACACCGTGGCGGGGTCGACTGGCTCACTGTCGCGCAACGCGTGCGCCCGCGCGACGAGGCCGGCGACGAGGAAATTTCCCTTGGCCAGAGCGGCGATTCGCCGGGCGAGCGGTACGGCTGAGGCGGGGTCCGTATATGGGTTGGCAGGGCGCTCGGCGCCGATCAACTGCAAGGTGGCCTGAGCGTAGTTGACGAGATCGGACTCGGCGAAGTACTCCGGTGTGTCCAGGTCGATCAGCTCGGCATCGTCACCGAAGCAGGCGAGCAGATCGCCTCGGTCGTCGGAGCGCCGGGTGCCGACCACCACCCGGACCCCGTACTGGCCGCAATCGCGGGCCAACGGCCCCAAGACGTTGCTGATGATTTCCCGAGCATGGCCAGGGTCGGCGGCCTCGTCGAGCGCGTCGATGATCAGGGCGAAGTGGGCGGGCTGCCGCTCCAGCCGCTCGCGCACCACCGGCACCAGGTCGGCCGGCGTGCCGGGCAGGTCAACGGCGACCGCACAGGCGATCTCGGTCGCCACCTCGATGGCGGTCTTGCCCTTGGCGTGCACGGCGCACGAGACCGAGCCCAGTGTGGCCCGAACGGCAACGTCGTTGTCCGACAGGGTCGCGCGGATCTGCCGGTCGGCGGTGGTGACGATCCGGCCAAGGACAGCGGACTTGCCCACGCCAGGAGATCCGGTCACGATCAGTGGCCGGGTGACCAGCGCTGGCACGTCAATCCAGTCCACAACTCGCCGTAGGGCGGCGGTGCGGCCGCGAAATCGAGCGCCGCCCTCGGTATCGACAGCCACGCCGCGTGCTCTGGGCAGCCAGTGGCGACCGGCTTCACCGTCGGTGCTGAGTCTCCACCCCCAGGCCGAGAGAGCCGTGTCGTCCGCATCCTCGACCCGCCATGCGGAGAGTGCTCCCAACTTCATCTCGGGTAGCTGCTCATCGACGTAGTGCAGCGCTACGGCCTGGCCCTTGCCCTGGCTATCGGCGGAGACGACGACACCGATCACCGCCTGGTATTCCGGCGACCAGACGGCACCGCCGCTGAACCCCTTGCTCAGCGCACCGCCATCGCCACTCTCGATCATGACGTGCCCCCAACCACCGATTTCGGTGACGGTGCCGGTTGCCGAGGTGCCACCGGCTATCCCTGCCGGGTATCCATAGGCCCAGAAGGGACGGCCGATCAGCGGCTTGGGCTCCAGGCAGCGCAGCCTCGCCGGTGCGACGGTGGTGGGCACTGGCTCGGCAAGTTCGAGCAGGACCAGGTCGACATGCGCGGCCCGCTTGCCGTCGTGCAGGCATTGGCGGACCTTGCATCGATCGAAATACTTGACCTTGGGTGCGCGGGGGAATGCGACCGAGAGGTCGCTGTAAAGCGTGCCATCGGCGGCGAATGCCACGTGGTGACAGGTGAGGACGAGGTTCGTGTCGATGACTATGCCGGTGCCCACCGGTGCGTGCTGGTTTCCCCGATGGAGGGCGACTGCCCACGGGCTGTCGTCAGGGACTGCGCTCACCGGCCACCCCGTCCGTCAACGCTGCGTCCTCGTGCCGATCTCCGGGGAGCCGGCCGCGTGCCAGTGGAGAGTGACCTCGAAGTTGGCTTCACCAGTCGCCTTGGCGACCACCCAACTCGCGGTCCCGGTGGCCTTGACCCCGAACTTCACTTCGACGGCATCCGGGGAGACCGTCTTCACCTGCTCCAACAGCTCCTTCGCGGCGGCGACCGCCGACGCGGCGGATTCCCGCACCCAGCCGGCGACGTCGCCGACTCCAGCGGGCTGGAAGCCGGCAGGTGGCTCGACCTCGATCAGGGCGACCGTTTCGTCGTCGACCTGGTAACGGACCACCTCAGACTGCACGGTCGCCTCCGGGACGTTTTCGCAGGAAAGGGCACATGAGAGGTCTCGGTACGCGAATAGCCGACATGCCTCTCGCCGATCAATCATGCTGCCTCTTGCTGCCGACACTATGCAACGGTCAGCCACCCGATCACTTGCCGCCGCCTCGAACAGATGTTTTAGTCACCCCGTCCAAGCAGGCCCGCTGGAGATCCACTAAATCGCGCTGTCGGCTTTCTGCAGCGGGATAGGTGACCTTGCGCTCGCCGGGCACCGTGGGCAGAATCGGCCCGGGCACGGGCAGCCCCGTTGCCGGAAGCACGGCCACCCCTTCGAGTCTTCGATCATGACCGTGAGCGTGGCGAAGACGCGCGCCGCAGAGGAGCATCCGCATGCCGGAAAAAGAACTTTCGCTCGTTGACCGGTGCATTCTCATCACGCTCATGATCAAGGCGACCCCATTGCCGCAGACCTACTTCACCAATATCGCCGGGATCGGCTTGAAAGCCGATCACCGGCGCAGGCTGCTGTCGCTCAGGCTGATCGAGGTCACCGAAAAGCCAATCACCCTGGCGTTGACAGACGAGGGATGGAGCCGGGCCGCCGAGGAACTGGGGGCGGAACCGCCAAAGGGTGCCGGTAGCCCCGGTGGGACGCTCTACGTCGCACTGGACTTCCTGCGCCGACTCATCGACCATTCGGGCACCCGCGCGGACGACCTGTTCCGGCTGCAGATCAGGGGTGACGACGTCGTCTCGGCGCTGGCCGCGCCACCGGCTTCCAGCGCGGTACCAGGCCGACAGGTCGACCCGATCACGCTGGTACGGCAGGCGTACCAAGGGTTGGCCGCTACGCCCGGCGACTACGTCATGCTCTCCGACCTGCGCTCCGTGCTCGACGACCTGTCCCGCGCGGAGGTCGACGCCGCCCTGATTCAGCTGAATCGTGAACGGAACGTCCATCTTGTGCCCGAATCCAACCAGAAGGTACTCAGGCCGGAGGAGCGAGCCGCCGCCGTGAGCATTGGCAACCAGGAAAAGCACCTCATCGCTATCTCGTCATGATGGCCGACGAGGAGCGGCGTGCCCTGGCCGCACTGAGGTTCAACTGGGCTCCGACGCCGGACGACGTTTGGAAACCGGCCCCGTTCCACGTTGAGGGCCTGCACCACGACGTCGTCAACACAGTGCTGGACAGCTTTATCGAGGCCGACGGCAGTGCCGACTCCAGCCCGGTGGGCGTCGCCATCCTGGGCCAACGGGGTACGGGCAAGACCCACCTGCTCGGTACGGTGCGCCAGGAGGTGCAACTGCGCGGTGGCTTCTTCTTCCTGGTCGCGCTGCTGGAGGCCCGCGCGTTCTGGCACAGCACTGCAATGTCGATGCTCGCAGACTTCGCCAGGCCGATGCCGGACGGAACGACGCAACTGCGTACGTTCCTGCGCCGGCTGGCGGACATGGTCGGCTCCCCACGGTCGGTACGCCGAGCGGTCACCGGGGAAACCGAACTAAGCCGATCCGCGCTCGACGCCTTCGTCGATTTGATCCGCAAGGCGAATCGTCAGATCGGCACCGAATGCCAGGACACGGCGCGAGCACTTGTGCTCTACGCCGCCGAACCTGCGGCGGTGCAGGACATCGGCTACGACTTCCTCTGTTCCAGCGACGAAGAGGAGCCCGGCACCCGAGCTGGGTGGGGCCTGCGGCGCAGCCGACGGGCCCCGCAGGAGGTGGTTCGGGACGCATCACGGCTGCTGGCTATGGTCGGTCCGACGGTGATCGCGGTCGACCAGATCGACCTGATGGTGGCCCAATCTGTCAAGGCGACCAACCAGGACGTCCGGGGCGAGACGGACTGGCAGACGTCGCTGCTGCTGGAGCAGGTCGCCAGCGGGCTGATGGCCTTGCGGGAGACCACCAGGCGATCGCTGTCCGTCGTGTCCTGCCTGCCGCAGACCTGGCGAAACGTCAAGGAGCAGGCTACCGACACGGTCCAGGACCGGTTCCGGGAAGCTGCCCCGCTCAAGGAGATCCCCTCCAGCGAAGTGGGTCGGGAACTGATCGAAAAGCGGTTCGCGGTGATCTTCGACGAACTCGGGTTCGAGCCGCCGTATCCGACCTGGCCGATCCACCGGTCCGCGCTCGATGAGGTCGTCGGCTTCACCCCCCGCGAACTGCTCCGCCGGATCGACTCGCACGTCCGGGCCTGCCTGGTGGCCGGCGAGGTGCGAGAGCTCCGGCATCTGCTGCACTCGACCGCCGACCAGGCTGCCGTCGTGGCCGAGCCGACCCGGGCGGTTCACGCGCCGCCCGCCGGCGACCGAGGAGACGAGTTCGACAAGATCGACGCCCGTTACGCAGTCTTGATCACCCAGGCGGACTCCGCGCTCGCCACACTCCAGCAATCCGAGGACGTCCGGGTTCCGCCGCTGTTGCAGGCCGGACTGACCGCGTGGATAGCCGAGCAGGGAAACACCGTCGAGGCCTTCAGTCTCGATCCGCTCCCGGCCGGCGGAAAGCCGGCCCTGCACGCACGGCTGCGACACAGCCTCGATGAGGAGAGTGAGGACGAGGAGCACTGGTCCTTCCGGGCGGTTTCCGCGTCGCACCACATCGCTGCGCTCAACCGAATCCGAAACGCCGTCACCACCGCCGGGCTCACCGAGGGAATCGCCAAGCGCCGACTGTTCCTGCTACGCAGCGCACCCTGGTCGGCCGGCGCCCGTACTCGCGAGGTGCTGGATGCGTTCGAGCGGGCCGGCGGCCGGACGCTTCCCTTTCCCGCTGCGGACATCTGCCGGATGGCCGCCCTCGAACAGCTCATTCAGCATTACGGGCTGGAGACGTTGCGGCCGTGGTTCGCCGACCGGCGACCGGCGTCGGACATCACCTGCCTCAGGGAGTCGTTGGGCAGTCGGCGTGTCGCGTCGGAGCCGCAACCGCGAACAGTAGCCGAGCCGAAGTCGGCCCCGGCGGCCGAGCCGCAGATGCCTTCACCGGCCCGGGTGATCGAACGGGCACCGGTCACGGCGACGCCGACGCTCGCCACCCTCGCGCACCGTTCGACGGAGTCGGCGGCCGCACAGGGGGCACCGGGCGCCCGGCCGGTCGCCGGGATTGATCCCAGGTCCCTGACTCTCGGAGCTGTCGCCGGGCGACCGGATCCCGTGCGGATCAACCTCGAGTCACTGCGACGGCACACGGTGATCTTCGCCGGTACCGGCTCCGGTAAGACTGTCCTGATTCGCCGTCTGGTCGAAGAGTGCGCACTGCGTGGTGTTTCCGCGATCGTCCTTGACCCGAACAACGACCTGGCCCGACTCGGCGAAGCGTGGCCAACGCCGCCGGTCGGGTGGCGATCGGACGACGCGAATCGGGCCGAGGCATACCTGTCCGGAACTGACGTCGTGATCTGGACGCCAGGGCGGCAGAGCGGCCGACCGTTGACCTTCCAGCCGCTGCCGAAGTTTGCCGACGTACTTGACGACCCGGACGGGTTCACCGCTGCGGTGAACGCCGCCGTCGCCACGCTCGCCCCGCATGCCCGGGTGAGCGGCGGCACGGACAAGGCTCGGCTGGGTCGAGCCGTGCTGCGCGAGGCGCTGATCAGCTACGCCCGCACCGGTGCCAACGACCTGCGCGAGTTCGTCGAGGTGCTCAACGACCTGCCGGACGGGGTGAGTCAGCTCGATGGCGCGCCCAAGCTGGGAGCGGGCATTGCCCAGCTACTCAAGGCCGCGCTGATCGACGATCCACTGTTCGGCGGCGTCGGCACCCCCGTTGATCCTGGCGAGCTGCTCACTCCGAATCCTGGCCGGCGGGCCCGAGTATCGGTGATCAGTTTTGTCGGGTTGCCCGAGAATCATCAGCGTCAGAGCTTCGTGAATCAGTTGCAGCTTGCCTTGTTCACCTGGATCAAGCGCAATCCGGCCGCCGACCGGCCACTTGGTGGGCTCTTCGTGATGGACGAGGCCCAGACCCTCGCTCCATCCGGCGCCGTCACCGCTTGCACAGAGAGCACCCTGGCTCTGACCTCACAGGCCCGCAAGTACGGGCTGGGCTTGGTCTTCGCCACGCAGTCTCCGAAGGCGTTGCACAACCAGATTCCCGGCAACGCCGCTACCCAGTTTTTCGGCCTACTGACCGCACCAGTCCAGATTGAGGCAGCTCGGGAGGTGGCCAGAGCGAAGGGCACCGATGTCCCAGATATCGGCAAAATGCGGACAGGGCAGTTCTACGTCGGGGTTGAAGGTGCCCGGTTCGCCAAGATGCAGGCTCCAATGTGCCTGAGCCACCATCCGCGCAGTCCGCTGACGACCGAGGAAGTTGTCCATCGCGCGGCCGTCCCGACGTCTGGTGGCCGATGACACACCGACATACCCACGATCCTCTTACGAGCTGATCTGCTGCACGAGGGCCGTGAGCTCACGGTCGGGGCTGACGTGGCGCTGGTAGAGCGGGCTACACGGTGTCGCGGCCAGCCGTACGGCGAGTTCGAGAAGGTTCGGCCTGGCGGCGTCGCGCCAGGTGTCGGCGAGGAAGGCGAACTCGTTCATGACGCCGACGATGCTGCGATTGGCCGTCGGCGCGATTCGGTACTCGCTCATCTGGTCGATCTCGGCGTGAATCAAGGAGCCGGGCACGCCGTGGGCGGCAAGCACGTCGCCGACCTGGTCGGCGACCCGGGCCGTCATGGTGGCGGCAGGTGCGAGGGGCATGAGCGCCGGCAGCAGCGTGCGCTCGTTGACGAGCAGGGCGACCTGCGGTCGCCACAGCAGCATGGTGGCGTACCAGTCGCCGAGCAACGTCGTGGAGTTCTCGCCTTCGTACGGGGCGGACGGGCCGATGCGTTGGCGCAGCTTCGCGGTCGCGCGCAGGACGAACATTCGCCCATTCTCCCGCTGGCGCGCGTCCGCTGTCCGGCGCCGCCCGTGGCGGCTCACGGCACGTCGTGCGGTCTGAGCCGGTCGCATCGGCTGGCCGCCCGGTCAGCGGACGAGGTGATTCGGGAGGGGCACAGGAGCTGTCGTAGGGTGCTGCGGTGGGTGCACTCAGCGGGGCCGAGTTGGACGCGTTGGTCGACGAGGCGGCGGTCGACGCCTACGACGATGACGAGCAGCTGACCGGCCTGTTCACGATGATCGAGGAGCACTTGGCGGTGCCGTTCACGACGCGGGTCCTGGGTGTCGAGGTGACGGTGCGGCGGGTCGACCTGCGCCACGGCGCGGTGGTGGCGATCTGCCATCGAGAAGAAATCCGTCAGGCGATCGACATCCTCGATCTTCCCATGCCGGAGCCGGCACCGGCCGGCGCGCAGTGGGTCGAGGCGTACCGGCGTTGGGCGTGCGGATGATCGCTGTGGTGGAGGATGTCGGCGGTGAGTGAGTACCAGTACTACGAGTTCGTGGCGGTCGACCGGCCGTTGACATCGGTACAGCAGCGGGAGCTGCGGGCGTTGTCGACGCGGGCGCGGATCACCTCGTCGAGCTTCGTCAACGACTACCAGTGGGGTGACCTGAAGGGCGACCCGCGGGAGTGGATGCAGCGGTACTTCGACGCGTTCCTGTATCTGGCGAACTGGGGCACGCACCGGGTGGCGCTGCGGCTGCCGGTCGGGGTGTTGGACCCGGCCACGGCGGCGGAGTACTGCGTCGGGGAGTCGGCCTGTTCGTGGGCGACCCGCACCCACGTCATCCTCGATCTACAGAGCGAGGATGAGGACGGCGACGAGGAGTACGAGGGCGGGGGTCACCTCGCCGCGATACTTCCCGCGCGGGCCGAGTTGGCCGTCGGGGATCGGCGGTTGCTGTACCTGGCGTGGCTGCTGTGCGTACAGAATCGGGAACTGGCCGACGGCGAGCCGGAACCGCCCGTCCCGCCCGGCCTGGGGGAGCTGTCCGGGCCACAGCACGCCCTGGTCGACTTCCTGCGGCTGGACCCGGAACTGCTCACCGTGGCAGCCGAGACGAGCACGCCGCTGAAGGAGACAGTGCCGTCGACGGCGGCGCTGTCCCGGTGGGTGAAGGCGCTACCCGAGCCGGAGAAGAACGAGGTTGTCGTACGGCTGATGCGCGGCGACGACGCGCACCTGCGGTCGGAACTGCTGGCCCGCTTCCGCTGTGCGGCCCCGGACGAGCGGGCAGGCGCCGGACGCACCGCCGGGGAGCTGCTGGCCCGGGCGGGGGAACGCTGGTCACGGCGACAGCAGCTCGCCCGGCAGCGTGAAGCGGCTGAGCGGGAGCGGCAGGAGCGGGCGGTTGCCGCTGCCCGCGAGCAGCGGCTGAACGCGCTCGCCGGACGGCAGGAGCAGGAGTGGCAGCGGATCGCGGCGATGGTCGAGACGAAACGACCGAAGGAGTACGACGCCGCCGTCGTCCTGCTGTCCGACCTGAAGGCGCTGGCCGACCGCGACGGCGACAGCGAGGCGTTTCGGCAACGGATGCGTCAGTTGCGAGAGCGACACGCGCGTAAGCCCAGCCTGCTGGACCGCCTCGACCGGGCCGGACTCGGGGCCCTTGGCGTCAGCTGAGGGTCACACGTTCGCCATCGAACTCGGCAACAAACTCGGCCTTGCCGCCAAGGGCAGCGATGTACCGAGCAACCGTGCCGACCTCAGTCTTCGGCAGTTCGCCGCTCTCGATGGCGGCGACGCGCGGCTGTGAAACGTTCATGCGGTCGGCAACCTGCTGCTGAGTCAGGCCGCGCTTCTCGCGCATCTCACGTAGCCGCGTTGCGCGTACCTCGCCGCGCATGCGCTCCTTGTGCTGCTCAACCTTGGCCTCGTCGAGGTTCATGCGGGAGCGGACATCCCGCCAGCTTTGCGCCATCAGTGCTGTCCCTTCAGCTCTCGCAGATGCTCGGCGAACTTCTTGTCGGCTTCGAGGATGCTGGTTTCGTACCAGCCCTTCCAGTTGCCGCTTTTGTCACCCGCCACCAGCAGGATGGCTTCCCGCTGAGGGTCGAAGGCGAACAGGATACGGATCTCGGTTCCCCCTGCCGAGCCTGGCCGCAACTCCTTCATGTTCTTGTAGTTCGAGCCCTTGACCGGTCAACCAACGATCGACCGAGCGCTGGCCCCTCAGCGGCGAGCAGATCAATGGCCGCAGCGACCTGGTCAGCGGAGTCAGGGTCAGACTTGGCTAGGTCAAGCAGCCAGCCCTCGACGTCCTGGGTAAGGCCGACCTCCCACTCGCTCACGCACCCACTATAGCCCAGAAATAATGCCTGCATTATGGGAGGCGTCGAGCGCAGGCCGAGGGTTGAAAGCGGACGCCAGGGACGGAACCTCCCGCTGCCGCCGGTCATCGATGCCGAGTTTGGCCCCGAGTGTGTCGATGAGCGCAACCGGCTCGGACCTCCTCGCTGGGCAGCCGCCATAGCCCTCCGCCAGGCCGGGGTCAGGAGAAGCGGCCGACGAGCGGGCAGCAGTCGGGACCGGGGGTGCTCCACGGGTGCTCGGATGTTCCGATGCCGGACGGACTCACATCGCGATGGCCGGATTCGCGCCTCTGTCGGTCACTCCTCGCGGCGTCACTCCCGATAGACGTGGCGCGGACCAGCCCAAACGCGGCCGGACGACATGGCCGGAATCCGGACGGCAGAAAACTTCGATGCCCCAGAGTGGCTTTGTCTCGTTATGCGCAGTTGACATCCATAGGAGCATCGGGATGGCAGTTTGGCGGTCACCTGAATGTCGGGCCTCCGGCGCCGTCGTTCATCAGTAGCTGCTGCTACGGCTGGACCTGGTGCCTTGTCAACGCGCGACGGGTGTGGCCACGTCTTCCAACTGTGACCAACGCGCGAACCGAAGGCGGACCTGGTTGCGGGGCGCCCAACGGGCCGGACTCCCCGCCTCAGGTTCCATTTCTTTCCTATCAGGAGGAACAGCGCAGTTATGACAACCAGCAGGGTGCCTAGCTTTCGACTGGACGTGGGGGCGAAGATGTACGACGACCTTGAGGTACGTATTCGTGAGAGCCTGCGTTACCGCGCAGACTTCGGACGGCAGCCTAGCCCAACGCGACTTCTGGGTAAGGCGATGATGGATGGTGCGAAACTGCGGCAGAGCCGACGCATCCTCAGCGCCCGCGTCCTTATTCTTGCCACCGTCTTCCTAGTACGGCAGCCGCCATTTGTTAGCTGACCAGGGCGTAGTCGCGGTTCAGTCGGGTGCGTTGGTGGAACCAGCGTGCGCGGGCCTGGTGGCGG